>PEYN01000192.1 GCA_002774355.1 Candidatus Marinimicrobia bacterium CG08_land_8_20_14_0_20_45_22
CGTATTTTAATCATCATTGTTTTAGGACTTTTTATCATGAATCGCTGTGAATCTAAATTTGCCGACAAAATGTTCGTCAATGCCAAGATCATCGACGCAGACGGCCGCCAGTTATCCGGCGATGCCATCGCCATTAAAAAATGGAAAATCGTTCAGGTTGACGCTCAATCTGAACTCGCACCGCTTTGTAATAACAAGACCGAAGTCATCGACCTGAAAGGCGCGTTTCTTTATCCCGGTTTTTCCGATGCGCACCTTCACGTCGAAAGCGTTGGAAAAAACCTGCTGAACCTGAATCTCGTCGGAACGACTTCCATCGGCAAAATTCAACAACGTCTGAAAGATTATTCGGCGAAAAATCCGGATTTACACTGGATTCAGGGTAGCGGCTGGGATCAAAACGATTGGCGCACGACGGCATTCCCGAATCATGCGGATTTAGACGCTTGCATTAACGAACGTCCAGTCGCGCTGGAACGCATCGACGGGCATGCTTTGTGGGTCAACGTAAAAGCGCTGACGCTTGCCGGAATCACGAAAGAAACGCCCGATCCCGAAGCATCGGGAGGAAAAATCCTGAAAGACCATTTGGGATATCCGACCGGCGTCCTGATCGACAACGCCATGAATCTCATTTGGAAGCAAATCCCGCCGGACTCGCTCGAACAGCGGACAAAATATATTCTCGCCGCGCTCGAACATTTTGCGTCGCTCGGTTTGACGGAAGTTCACGATGCGGCGACAGATGAGCCGACTATTTCGATTTTCAAGGAACTGGAGCAGGCCGGGCGTCTTCCCATCCGCGTTTACGCCATGGCGTACGGCGGCGACATCATCAATTTTATGAAAAAACACGAACCGATTATCCCTGACATCAATCCCTATTTTACCGTTCGGACCATCAAACTCTTTTCCGACGGCGCACTGGGATCGCGCGGCGCTTACCTGTTCGAGCCGTATTCAGACGAACCGGGGAATTACGGATTGTTGACGATTTCCGAAAAAGACTTGAAGGAAATTGCCGAAACCGCCAAGGCAACCGGCTATCAGGTTGCGACGCACGCCATCGGCGACTCTGCGAACCGGCTGGTTTTGAACGTTTACGAAAAAATCCTCGGTGAGAATATCGCCCAATATCGCTGGCGCATCGAACATGCTCAGGTTCTCGCACCGTCGGACATTCCGCGGTTTGGAAAACTCGGTATCATCGCTTCGATGCAACCGACGCACGCCACATCCGACATGCCGTGGGCGCCTGCGCGATTGGGCGCAAAACGCGTCAAAGGCGCCTATGCGACTAAATCTGTCTGGAGCGGCGGAGCGATC
>PEYN01000193.1:0-13562 GCA_002774355.1 Candidatus Marinimicrobia bacterium CG08_land_8_20_14_0_20_45_22
TAATAGAGGTCAGAATTTTGGATAGTTCTTCCGATTTCTCAATAAGATCGTTTTTCTGAATATATCCGCTTGCATTCACTAATCTCAGCCAATATGAGGTTTCGCGTGCTTCCTTTAATGAGATGTTTAATTTTGCAATGAACTCCTTTTTGCTTTGAGAGGATAATGCCTCTTCGATGTTGGCCCCAATAGAAGTCCCCGACCTGAGTAATTGTTTAGATAGCACATATTCGTTTTTCTGAGTCGTCAAATATTTATAAAGAGAAATGATCTCCAGCGCAAACTGAAAGCTTTTATCTTTGACCGCGTTATCTTTAACCATTACGTAATTCTAAATTCTTAATTCTAAATTCTTAATTTCTTCGCGGGCTCTGCCACCGCCGTTGGCGGGACTTCGCTCCGCTTCGCGGACTCTGCGAGAAATATTCTCTCATAGCGACTGAAGGATTTCTACCTATAATCTTCCGTCGGAATCCTGTAAAATTCCTTTTACATCGTAAACGATAGTATGACCGTTTTTCAACGAATTCATATCCATTTCCTTGAATTTGTCATGCGCGACGGCAAGAACGATGGCATCATATCCGATTTTAGATTCCGGCTTATCGAGCATATTGATTTGATATTCATGTTTGACTTCATCCGGGTCAGCCCAGGGATCGTAAACATCAACCTTGCAACCGAATTGTTTTAATTCATCGATGATGTCGATGACGCGCGAGTTGCGGATGTCCGGGCAATTTTCCTTAAAAGTTATCCCCAGAACGAGTACTTTTGATCCCGAAACCGTATGCCCTTTTTTAATCATCAGTTTAATAACCTGACCGGCAACGTAAAATCCCATCGAGTCGTTGATACGTCGTCCGGATAGAATCACTTCGGGATGATAACCGACTTCCTGAGCTTTGTAAGTCAAATAGTAGGGATCGACGCCGATGCAATGTCCGCCAACGAGTCCCGGTTGAAAAGGAAGAAAATTCCATTTGGTTCCTGCCGCGGCTAAGACTTCGTGAGTGTCGATTCCGAGTACATTGAACAGTTTCGCCAGTTCGTTCGCAAATGCGATGTTGATGTCGCGCTGGGAGTTTTCGATCACTTTAGCGGCTTCGGCAACTTTCAACGACGTGGCGAGAAATGTCCCGGCTGTGATGATGGATTGATACAGTTCGTTGACTTTCTTTCCGATTTCGGGCGTTGAGCCGGAAGTGATCTTCCGGATCTTCGTCACCGTGTGAACTTTATCGCCCGGATTGATTCTTTCCGGCGAATAGCCGCAAAAGAAATCGACGTTGAATTTCAGTCCGCTCTCTTTTTCAAGAATCGGCACGCAAACCTCTTCAGTACAACCCGGATAAACCGTCGATTCGTAAATGACAATTCCGCCCTTTGACAAAATCTTCCCGACGGTTTCGGTTGCTTTGACAACCGGCGTAAGATCGGGATTTTTATATTTGTCGATGGGCGTCGGAACCGTCACGATGAAATAATTGCACGGCTTGAGATCGAGATAGTTCGTCGTGTAGGTCAGACGCTTAGCCGACTTTAAGTTCTCGGTTTCGGTTTCGAGAGTGCGATCGATGCCGTTTCGCAGTTCGTTTACGCGTTTGGCGTTGATGTCAAAACCGATGGTGTCAAATTTTTTCCCAAATTCAACAGCCAGCGGCAAACCGACATAGCCAAGCCCGATGATTCCGATTTTTGTGCTTTTCATTTGCATGCTTCCTCTTAAAATATTTTCATTGTTAAAAAGTTAATTTTTTATGGTGGCTGGTGTTAGGTGTCTGGTTACTGGTTTCTGGTTACCGGTTTCCTGTTGCCTGTTACCCGTTACCGGTTTCCTATCTCCTGTTACTGGTTTCTGGTTACTGGTATCTGGTTTCCGGTTTCGGGTGTCTGGTTTCCGGTTTCTGGTTTCGGGTGTCTGGTTTCCTGTTACCTGTTGCCTGTTGCCTGTTTCCTGTTGCCTGTTGCCTGTTTCCTGTTGCCTGTTGCCTGTCTTTAAAAATTCTCCCACGATTTGATGAGTTTTGTCAAAGAGGCACAAAGATGATCATATTCACTATCAAGCGCACATTGAATTTCTTGATTGGTATATGAGCAGTCTTTTGCTATTTCAAGCCAACCGCGAGATTCTTCTGCGGAGCCCAACGCATCAATAAGATGCCGTAAATAAATACGCTTATATTTGCGTTTCGCAAAACCTTCCCTGATATTCATCGGAACGGATCTTGACGATCTTCTCAATTGATCAGTCAGCGAGTACATTTCATCTCTGGGAAATGTTTTAGTCAGCTCGAAAATTTTCATGGATAATTCGTAAGATAAATTATATACCGTCAAATCTTTGATTGACTCAATTTTCATTTTTAAATATCTCTTCTTTTCCCCGTTACCTTTTTCCTGTTACCTATTACCTGTCTCCTGTTACCTGTTGCCTGTCTCCGGTTTCTGGTTTCTGGTATCTGGTTTCGGGTGTCTGGTTATCTGTTGCCTGTTACCTGTCTCCTGTTTCCGGTTTCCTGTCTTCCGTCTCCTATTTCCCTGGTTTCCGGTTTCCTATAATTTTAGCGGCAACGGAACTTTCCGACCGGTCTGCGCTGATTTATAGATTGCAAGAACCACCTCGAGAGATTTCCTTCCGCTTCGTCCATCCGTATTGGCTTCTGCATCGCCGTTCAATGTAGCGATTACGTTTTTGTAATAAGGTAAATGACCGAGCCCGTAAATGTTCGGCGGATTGTAATTCGATTCCTGAACTAACCGATCATCATCGTCATATTCTTCAAATTCCCACTTATCAATATGATTCACTGCGACGCCTCCGATTTTGACGGTTCCTTTTTCACCAATAACCGTGATACTGCCTTCGAAATTTTTCGGATATGTCAGCATCGTTACATTCATTGAGCCGATCACGCCATTTCTAAATTTGATGATCGCCGAGCCGGTATCGTCTGTTTCGATATGCCGCGCCATCGTCGCCGTTTCCGCCATAACACTTTCGACAGGACCGATCAGCCAGCAAATGGCATCGACATAATGACTTGCCTGATTCATAAAAGCGCCGCCATCAAATTCCCACGTGCCGCGCCATTTAGCCAGGTCGTAATAACTCTGCGGTCTCTGCCAGAATACATTCGATTGAACCACGAAAATTTTCCCAAACCGGTTTTTATCGATCGCCCTTTTCAGCAGTTGAAGCGTGGTGTTCAGCCGGTTTTGTTTGACGACAAATAAATGAACATGATTCGCATCGCAGGCTTGTATGAGTTTGTCGGCTTCTTCAAGTTTAGTCGCCATTGGCTTTTCGGAAATGACGTTGATACATTTTTTTGCGGCAAGAATTCCGTGTTCGGGATGTAAACCGCTGGGCGTGCAAACCGAGATCACATTGATGTCTCCGCGCTGGAGCATCTTGTCGTAATCCGTATACCAATTTACGCCGTATTTTTCGCCAGATTCGCGTGCGCGTTCTTCGAGGATGTCGCAAACCGCGACGAGTTTCAGTTCATCTTTTAAAGCGGCAATGGACTCGAAATGGTTTCTCGAAATTCGACCGCAACCGATCAGAGCAATGTTTTTCATAGTTATTTCTCGCTAAGGGTTATAAGGTTAGAAAAGGACGCAAAGGTTTTTTAGGGAAAGTTAAACCAGGTTATTTACAATTCGAGTAATTCCATCTTTCAAATGTGCTTCATTGAAGTTAATCAGTAAGCCAAGCCTTTTATCTGCCAATCGCAAATATGTCAATAACTGTTTTTTATGAACAGGCAAAATAGATTCCACCGATTTGATCTCAACTATTACTGCATTATTGACCAACAAATCAATCCGAAAAGCTGACTCCATTCGGAGATTTTCATAAACGACCGGAAGGATTTTTTGCTTCTCGACCCGAAGGCCATTTTTCTCCAGTTCGTATGCCATCAAATCTTCATAAACCGATTCAAACAGACCAGGTCCGAACTTTGTGTGCAAACAAAAGGACACATCAAGAATGATTTTAGAAATTTCGTTTTCAGTCATCATTAGTTCAGTATGAGTAAAAATTATTCATTTTCTGCGGACTTGTTATTACTTGGCGTCCTTTGCGAGCAACTCCTCTTTCTCAAGAAAGTACTCTAATCCGCATCTTGGGCATTTCACCTCGTGATCGAACTTGGGCAGGATTTCTCCGCATTCACAGACCCAGCCTTTTTGCCGGGCAGGGACGCCGACCATCAGTGCATAATCCTGAACATCTTTCGTCACAACAGCTCCGGCGGCGATAAACGCATGTTTACCAATCGTATTCCCGCAGACAATCGTCGCGTTCGCGCCAATCGATGCTCCAACTTTTACCAATGTTTTCCGATAAAATTCCGATCCGCGTTGAGGATATTTGCTTCGGGGATCCATCACATTTGTGAAAACCATCGACGGCCCACAAAAAACGTAGTCTTCCAGTGTTACGCCTTCGTACACCGAAACGTTGTTCTGGATTTTTACGAAATTGCCGATAACTACATTGTTGCCGACATTGACGTTCTGACCGATCGAAACCTTCATGCCGATTTTCGATCCGGCCTGAATATGCGAAAAGTGCCAGATTTTCGTTCCGTCACCGATCTCAACGTTGTCGTCGATATAACTGCTTTCATGGACGAAAAATTTCATATGGATTTCCTATAGATTAGTTGGATATTTGAGAATACATAGATGCACTCACACATTCATGCACCATCCACTCCTTCACTTACGCTTTATAAAATTCTTTGATCTTCTCAACAACGTAATCCTGCATTTCCATCGTCAATTCGGGGTAAACCGGTAATGCAACCGTGTGTTCAGCGGCATATTCGCTATTCGGGAAATCGCCTTTCCGGTAACCAAGGTCTCTGAAACATTCCTGAAGATGAAAAGGCACCGGATAGTAGATTTCAGTTCCTATCTGATTTTCTGAAAGCCACTTCCGCAACTCATCACGCTTTTCTGAGACGGAAAGGATGTATTGGTTGTAAATATGAAAATCGCGTCGATAAGCAACTGTCGGCGTTTTAACTTCCGGAATATTCAGATGCGAATCGTAATAAGTAGCGTGAGCCTGCCGAGCTCGGCTCCAGGATTCTAAGTGAGGGAACTTGACCAGCAAGGCGGCCGCCTGAATCGTATCGAGACGAAAATTGCCGCCAATCAACGAGTGATAATATTTTGGATGCGATCCATGATTCCGAAGTTTTCCCAACTTTTCCGCTAACGTCAAATCGTTGGTCACGACCATTCCCCCATCACCGATTCCACCCAAATTTTTGCTTGGGAAAAACGAAAAACATGCCATTAAGCCCATCGTTCCAGCTTTTTTTACTCCCGACTTGGATGGATAACGTGATCCAATCGCCTGCGCGGCGTCTTCGATGACTGGAATGCCATAACGATTTGCAACATCGAGAATTAAATCCATGTCGGAGCATTGTCCGTACAGATGAACAGTAATGATCGCTTTCACTTTGTTAATCTTGTCTGGGTTCTGATCGAACCATTCGCGCAGTTTCAACGGATCAATATTGTAGGTTTTAGGATCGATGTCCGCAAAAACCGGAATCGCTTTCAGACGCGAAACCACGCCGGCGGTAGCAAAAAACGAGTACGGCGTCGTGATGACCCAATCTCCTGGCTGAATATCCAATGCCATCAAAGCGACGAGTAAAGCATCGGTTCCGGACGAAACGCCGATTCCATATTTAACACCGGTGTAATCGGCAATTTTCTGTTCCAGATCGGCAACCTCTGGTCCATTGACATAATGAGTCGATTCAATCACGCGGTCTATTGCGTTTTTCAGTTCGGGACGGATTGTCGCTAATTGGGCATTTAAATCCAGTAATGGAATTTTCATGTATGAGCTCCTTAGTAAAACGGGTAACGGGTAACGGGTAACGGGTAACGGGTAACGGGTGACGGGTAACGGGTGACAGGTGACGGATAACGGGTAACGGGTGACGGGTGACGGATAACGGGTAACGGGTAACGGGTAACGGGTAACGGGTGACAGGTGACGGGTAACGGGTAACGGGTGACGGGTAACGGGTAACGGGTAACGGGTAACGGGTGACAGGTAACGGGTGACAGGTGACGGGTGACAGGTGACGGGTAACGGGTAACGGATAGATGTTTCCTTTTCTCCGTCCTTCAGGCACGGCTTCGCCTCCTCAGTCACATGCACCGACGAGGCTTCCATTTTTACAGCCTTTATTTTATGCTCAAACTACAGAATTTATGTTCAGAAAAGATTGGAAATGACATCGGTGAAACGGGCAAATTTCACCTGATCGTTCAACCCATAATCCCGTTGATCGAAATGCATTCGGCTGTAAAAAATCTTGTTGGTTGGTTTGAGGCATTTCGCTCGCAATTCATGACTGTTATTTTAAGAAATTCAACCTTGTTTGACAATATAAAATTCAGACGAAAACTAGAACTTTCTTCCTCAATTTTTAAAATTTGCTATGCCCGCGTGATTTGACACACATCCCGAAGTTTCGGAATTCTATTTGGCTTACTGAATTTTCCATTCATGTTTGACGAAAATTAATCCGCCATTTCCGGTGCCGACTTGCCGGCTGAGAGGACTTGAATCATTCGGAATAATGGTAACAGAAGAAGCGTACCGCACATAATCGACTGTATCGTTTGATTCGGTCATCCATAAATCGATAAAATAAACGCCTTCCCTCAACGGTGTTTCCGGAATTTGACAGCAAATCTCGATATCTTTATTGAGAACTGGAATTCCTATTGCCGAATCGGCTGTATTCATACCGAAAAGAGTCCGTCCGGTTTGATCTTTCAGAAGTATGGCAATTTGCGGGTTCACAACTGACTTCACGGATTTCACCCGAATAAAAATATCCATTGATTTCCCAGATTGAACGATATTGCCGAGATGACGCGAATTCGACCGAATCTCGAGGCTGGTGAATCGCGCCTTGCCGGTTCCGGAGCGTGTGGATTCCGCCAGATCGAAAGCGGAGTGATCGCCGGACGAAACTTGCGTCCGGTAGTAAAAATCAATCGCTTCGTTTGGCTTTCCGTCGAAGACGATCATTCCCTTTTCAAAGACAATACAACGACTGCATAACCGCTCGATTGCTGGCAGGTTATGACTGACGAATAAAATGGTTCGACCGCTCCGGGCAATCGACTCCATTTTATCGAGGCATTTTCGCTGAAATGACGCATCACCGACCGCCAATACTTCATCGATCAACATGATCTCGGAATCGAGATGAGCCGCGATGGCAAACGCCAGTCTCACTGACATACCGCTGGAATATTTTTTCACTGGTGTATTCAGAAATTGTCCGATTTCTGAAAATTCCACGATTTCCTGAAATTTTTCCCGAATGGCGTGACGACTCATTCCCAGAATTGCGGCGTTGAGATAAATATTTTCACGACCCGTCAAATCCGGATGAAAGCCCGTCCCCACCTCCAGCAGGGACGACGCGGAACCATTCAGAATCGCTTTTCCTTCCGTCGGTTGGGTGACGCGGGAAAGGATTTTCAGCAGAGTACTTTTGCCAGCGCCGTTTCTGCCGATGATTCCAAGCGTCTCGCCCGATCGAACGGACAGATCGACATCCTTCAATGCCCAGATGAATCCGTCATTTTTCCCCGTATTTGAATTGATGGAGCGAAACGGGCGCGATATCCAATCCGAGAGGGCTTCCCGAAGTTGATCGAACCGCTCTGTATCGCCAAGCGGATATCTTTTCCCCAACCGCAATATTTGAATCGCGTCGTTCGGCATCTTCATATCCGATCCGCAAACTGCGTTTCAACGCGATTAAAATAGAGAACGCCGACTGGCAGAAGTATGCAAATCGCACCCAACGAGGACCCGAGAGCGTTCCAGTCAGGCGGCAAATTCAAAATAGCGGCACGAAATCCGTTGACAATTCCCGTCATGGGATTCAAGTTGAACAGCCACTGATGTCGCTCTCCAACAATCGACGCGGGATAAATGACGGGCGTCAGAAACATCCAGATCTGAATACCGAACGGGACGATGTGACGGAAATCGCGGTATGTTGCAGACAATCCGGCGATGAACGAGCCGATGCCCGTCAATAATAAAATTTCTGCCACGATCAGCGGCAATAAAGCCAACAGATTCCACGTAATCGCGACGCCGGAAAACCACATGAGTCCGAACAGAACAACCAGCGCCGCGAGAAAATCGAACCAGGCAGTACCAACTGCGCTCAACGGAATCAACAGGCGCGGAAACCAGACTTTCCGGATGAGTCCGGCATGATTCATCACGGCATGATTGCACAGCGTCATCGCCGAAGAAAAAAAAGTCCAGGGAAGCAGTGCGGAATAAACGAAAATCGGATAAGGAATATTTTGCGAGGGAACTTTCATCAATCTGCCGAAGAGAATCGAAAAGATAATCATTTGGATCAGCGGCTGAAGGAGCGCCCAGCCGATACCGAGTACAGTTTGTTTGTACCGTACTTTGATCTCTTTCCAGATAAAGAAGAACAGCAATTCCCAATGGCGCAAAATCTCACCAAGATTCAGGCGCATGATGCCTTTCTCTGGCCGGATAACAGTCTGGGTTTCGGTCATTCTCTTAACAAACCGGTCGGCTGGGGTAAACAAACATTTCATTAATCAATAAAGTGTGAAGCGAATCGAAATCGAGGTTGTTTTCCAACTCGTAGCAATAACAGTTACGACAAAGATTCGCCAGAAACTCGAAATTACTCCGGGTGGATTCTGGATTTGAATTCAGGAAAGCCAGTGAAAACAGGCGCTGAAATGCATCGATTGGTTTCAGACGGTTGATATGATTTTCTGAACCCTTTCGGATAAGACAGAGAGAATGAACTTTCCCAAATTCCCGCATTTTATCAGAAAAAAGCGTGGACAAATTGATCGTTCGCTTGTTCGGAAAAGCATCCGTCTCGCCAAGAATATCGGCAAATTTCTGCCAAGTTTTATAGGATATTTTTGCTTTTTCAGGACCGCCGACTGCGTAATAATCCACTTTTTCAAAAAGAAAAGCCTCGTCATCGCTAATAAGATTCCATCCTTTTTTCATGAGTCCCAGCGAAATCGTCGTCTTTCCGAAACCGGATTTTCCCGCAAATAGAACGGACTTTCCCTCATATTCCAGACAGGCGGCGTGAATAAAATACAGTCCATACTCTTTGAGAAATTCCGCCAAAGGAATTGTTAAAATCCAGTTTCCAAGCGCGGCGCCACAGGAAAGTGTACTGCGACCAATCACGGCAAAGACGCTTCGTTTCGCATAATCAATATCGATGTTGATCGCGCCGCTTAGATATTTTAAATGAAGCAAGTTGGCTTCGAAATCATAAGCATAGGAAAAATCGCCGGTCGGTTTGCATATCTCCCGATCGTCGTCTTCGACGAGAATGTAAAAGTGGAATTCCGACCGAATAAAGTCGTTTTTGTTTTGGGGACGATAGATAAAATCGTCGGTGAGAATATCCAGCAGACTCGCGTCGTTCGCGTGAAGATGAATAATAAAGTGCAAAAGATTAAGTTGCCGCGAATACGGATACATGATCGGTTCTCAGACGTTAAGAATTAATTTTTCTTCGGACAGTGTAGAGATGAAGGCGCGATAATCCTTGCTCGCCTGTTCGGAAGTCGTATCAAAAGCATCCGCGACCAGATGAATGATCTCGTCGTCATTCCGATTGCCGTCTAGATTCGACCAGATGTAACTCCCCACCACATTGAGCCGAAAATAAAAACCCGTCTGGACGTTCAACAGCAGGCTTTCGTCGTCAAACATTTTCCACTCGATTTCATCGGCGCGTTTATGAGCGCTCATTTTTCGTTCTCCCATTTTTTACCAGTTTATCATCTCAAGGATCGTCTTTTTCCGTAATTTAAAATAATTCCGCCAGTTCATTGCTAAATCTTTTTGGCAATAAAAATCGCGGATGACTTCCCGGGGAGGCAACAATTGCCGAAACAGATAACGCGCTTTTTCCCAAAACCCTCTCAGATAAACCATCGGCAAAATGATCCGCGCTTTTGACGGAGAGTACGGCGGAACGCCTCTCAAAATAGAATCGGCGTTGATCTTGCTGGAGTCAATCGGGTTGTATTTTTTCAAATACGGCGATGACGCGGAAACCGGAAGCCGTCCATATATTTCAACGCAAATCCGAATAAAAATCCGCCACAATTTCTCCATCCGGTACTTGACGATCAGCCGTTTGAATTCCCCAACATCGAGCGTCGGCGTATCCATGATCTTGAAAAAATCGATCAGCCACATCAATTTGAAGTAATGATGTTTGAAGGCGTGATAAAGCAGGTAAACCGCCAGATATTCGTTGGAAAAAGTCGGATAACGTTTATCGCCGATCGCAACCAGCCGGGAATTTTTCCAGAAATCGTCGATGTCGAACTGAAACGCATGCAGTTTTCCGCTGAGATTTAGATGAACATCAACAGCCACATTCGTTGTGGTTGAACGAATATAGTGACGGGCAAATGAATACTTCTGAATGATCGACTCGGGAAAGACCGAATACAAGTCTTCCGATAGCTGAAAACCCAGATCGGTCAGCACGCCATCCAGCGCGGCAATCGATTCCGGTCTGACGATGATGTCCAAATCTCCGAAAGCGCGCAGGTAAGAGGCCGAATAGAGTTCGCACGCCGTGACGAGTCCTTTTAGAACGCGATACTCGATCCGACGTTCTGAAAGTTTTTTATCTAACTCAGCCAGAAAATTTTCATAGACCATGACGCGGGTCGCGTTAAAAACCGCATAGGTTCGCGCCTGTTGAAAAAAATCTTCCGACAAATCCGGAAAATTTGTCTGCAACTCATCGTGATAAAAATAAGCCAGCGACAGAATTTGGTGATAATTGCATTTTTTAATGAGAAGCGGTTCGTCGAAAGTCATCTCCTTAAATCCGAGTGAAACGGGCGCTTTCTCGTTGACGACGATTTTACAGAGTTGCGTTAGGAAGAACTGCTCGTTTTTCATTATAGAAAATATAGAGACTTTTTCGGTTGAGATAAAGAGTTTTTTTAGCAAGAAAATAAGAAAAATCGACTATTTCGGATTCGATCCCAATCGACCAAGATTCTTCAATTTCGACAACAGGATTTCACTCAGAATTTTAAAACGACTGGTTGATTTTTCTGACGGATTTGAATGAATCCGAATCGCTTGACCGTCGATGGCGGTAACTTTACCGATGAGTTTCGATTCACTGACAATCCATCCAAGCCGATTGGCGTCGCCTTTTTCATAGTAATAAATATGTCGTCCGAACCGAAATACACCGAGAACGCGATGACAGATCAGCCGCGAACCGCTGTGAAAGACGATCAGATCCCAAACTCGAACCGGTTTTCCATCTGATGAAAAAGGAAGAATCGTCAACAACGCTCCTGGCGAGATCGACGGCAACATGCTGTTACCGCAAGATGCTATCGTCACCGGTTGCGTCGCAGACCGCAATAACTCGTGTAAATCTTCCACTATTTGAATCAACTAAATTATCGGTTGTCAGAGCGGCGGCGGCGGTTCATCCGGAAGTGTTCCGGTCTGGAGATCGACCCGCAGTTGATCTTTCGTCAGGATTTGCGGCGTATCGTACTCGTTCTTTTCGCCGGATTCGTCAACCCTATCCGATATATCTGATAAATCGTTACCTCGATTGGTCATTCATTACCCATTTTCTGATTATTTTCTGAAATCCAATCTATTTCAATAACACCATTTTTCGGGTTTTTACATTTCGATCGGTTGTCAGACGGGTTAAATAAACACCCGAGCTGACCGGTTTGCCCATCTGGTCTGTACCGTTCCAAAAGACTTTATAATCACCGCTATTTTGGTGTTGATCGACGATGGTTTTCACTAAAGTTCCATCCAACGCATAGATCGCCAGATTAACTTTTCCAGCCCGGTCGATCACGTAATGAATCGACGTCGTGGCATTAAACGGATTGGGATAGTTATGACTTAGGGAAAACTTCATCGGTTGCGGAGTTTTCCCGTTCACGCCGCTGACAATCAGATCGGTACGGACTGCCATGATCCGGTAACGCAGTGTTTTCAGACCATCACCAGCCGGCGTCGTGATCGTATAAGTACTATCTTTTTTCATATCAACGGAGTTCAACGTCTGCTGATCGATCAACGTCAGTTCGAGCACATCCGGCAATCCCGCCTGAGCAGGATCCCAGAAAATCGTGCTGTTCTGATCCGAAAAGTTGTAACTGGATACGATAAAGTCCCAGTACGTCGTATCGGTTTCCGGACGCATGTCGTAACTGGCTTTGATCGGATGGCTTTCCCAGTAATTTTCCGGGTCATTTTTATCATTATGCGGAAAGTAAATATCGACGAATGAATCCAGGTACGGCGTGATATTGCGAGCATCGTACATATCGTAATTGCTGTACGAACCGGCTTTCTGGCCGATTCCGTTGTATGTATCCCGCACATCTCCGTTCGAACTGCTACGCACCGAAAGTGGCAGAAACCAATCGACGGGGGAACTCATCATATTACAGAATGGATTCTTGTTAACCGTCGGTACGGATTTGGAGAGATCAACGTCAATCGGCGGAATTACCAACCGCAGAGAAACCGGTGAAGAAGATTCCGTTACGCCGCCAAGCCGCGTTGCAATATAGGTACTTCCGGTCAACGGTGCGGTCTTGTTGACATCGCAAGAAAATTCGACGCCGTACAAAGGACTCGTGTTGCTCGATCCGGTTACCTCGAAAGTATAGTGATCTACCTCCGATTCGATCAATGTGATTCGAAAGCCCTGTTTGGTGACAACGCTGGTTCCTATTTCATTACTTTTAATCTTTCTCGCCCAGTCACTGGGATGACTCAGATCGGTAACATAGGACCGGACATAGATGTCCTTTTTTTTGTCTTCGGACGAAAAATCGATTCTGAGCTGATCGGTCTGACCTTCCGGTAGAGCCGGAATAGGATTGTAAAAAATCGTCGAATTACCATCATGCCCAGTCTGCCCGACAGAATAAGATGCGGTATTTGTGGAACTGCCGTTAGTTGAGTCCTTCAATTGTTCGACCCAGAATCCGTCCCAGATCAGGAAATCGCCGCCGTTGGTAGCGTTATAGGCAATATATTCGTAACCGTTCCAGCGATGCGACCATTGCGAAATCAGACCTTGCGAGGTCGCCTCAGACAAGGTTATTTCAGAAACACCGGAATTGGTCGTCAACTCGACTTTTGCATCTTTCCAATCGATCACGATTGGTAGCGGGTTGGCGAGTTGATTCAGACCGGGATGGCTTTCACTCTGAGGTGGGTTGAGCGGAATGTAATAAGAATCGTCCAGATCGATCTCACTGCCGAAAACCGGGAAATTGATTGCCGAGCCGTACCGGTTGTAAAACCAGTATCCGAATCCCGGCTGAGGCAGTGCTGGATCGCCATGCCAGCCGCCGTCATAATCAGGTTCTCCCCAGCGAACATAGGTATTCCAGGTGATATCCCAGCGGGAAAAGCGCCAGTTGGTATTTTGAATGTT
>PEYN01000193.1:13579-14177 GCA_002774355.1 Candidatus Marinimicrobia bacterium CG08_land_8_20_14_0_20_45_22
GACTATTCGAGACGGTTTGCAGTGGCAATCCCATAAATACCCACCGTTCATATGGGAAATTCTCATAATACATTGGACTGTACTGCGGTACGACCGTTCCGGAAGCAAAGGCCAGCCAGTTGTCATTCCAGTTCGATGTAAAGACACGAATCTCTTTAGCGGAATAAACCTTCAAATAAGGTTCTTTGCCGTCGCTTTTCAATTGATTCCATGTGGCGACATTGATTTTCAGATCATAGAAATCGTTCGTATTCAACACGGTATCCCGATCAATGATCGTCCCATTTGTAGCGATGTCTTCAACCGTGACCGCTGCGTTGCTATCGATTGTCGTGATATAAACGTGCGACCACTGGCCGCCGGGTTCGATTCCTGGCGGCGCCAGATAGACGATGTAATTATGCCCTGCGCCATACCCGTATTCCGATGATACGTAACAGGCCATGTCGGAGGTTCCAATCGTTCCCGTTTCCAACCAGGTTCCTGTAAAAACGGCGACGTTACCGGTCGCAGTCAATTTGAACAGTTCCTGCGTATAACCGATTCCGTTGTTCCCAACGTAAGTGTAATAGTCGTAAGCGTCCAAAGATTGATCGGT
>PEYN01000194.1 GCA_002774355.1 Candidatus Marinimicrobia bacterium CG08_land_8_20_14_0_20_45_22
TTCCCAAGAAGCGAGATCGTTGAAACCTTCATCGATATTCCACAGAAAATGGACGCCGGGAACGTTACGATTCAAACGTTGGCCGGAAAAGAAATTCCATTTCAATTGATCGACCGGAAAGACGTCGAACCGGTGCTGGAACGACTCAACGACCGCCCGATGTATTTCCGGATGAAACGCTATCATGGATATTTCTCTGCCGAAAATGTGTCACCGACGGGTTATTCCACGCTGAAGATCGTTCCGTCGAAATCATCAAAGAAGTCGGAAAATACAATCGGCCGGATTGAAAACGGTCTGACGATTCTGGAAAACGAAACCCTGCGAATTAATATTCAATCCAACGGAACATTCGACGTCTTCGACAAAACAACCGGAAAGCAATTCAGCAAACTCGGCTATTTTTCAGATGAAGGCGAAGCTGGTCATGCGTGGACGCATTTTTCTGTCGATCCGGTCAACGATACTAAGAATTTAAAACCGGTCATCCAACTGACTGAAAATGGCGAACTCGTTTCGGTCGTTCATATCCGGCACGAGTTGAAAATTTCCGTTAAACTGCAACATGGAAAACGATCTGAAGATTTATATCGATTGCCATTTGACTTCAGGATAGAACTTCATCGCGGTTCATATTTCGTTGAACTCGATGTCGAGTTGGAAAATCGCTCGGAAGATCACCGGCTGAGGCTGATGTTTCCAACGGACATCGACGCGGAATATTCGTGGGGCGAAGGGCAATTCGACGTCGTCAAACGACCAACCAAAAGAACCGATACTTCCAACTGGATCGAACAGCCAATGGTTGATTATCCCATGTATCACTTCGTCGATGTCAGTGACGGGCAAACCGGCGCGGCGGTCATCGTCGATGGTTTGAAAGAATACGAGGTTTTAGACGACGCGCGGACAACGTTGGCGATCACGCTTTTCCGGGCATTCTCTTATGTCATTCAACCGAGTTCGGTTCAGGATTATTCTTATCAAAAGGGATCGCAATGCCTTGGGAAGCAAACTTTTCGGCTGGCATTCATGCCGCATGTTGGCGACTGGCAAACGGGCAATGTTTATCGCTCGGCGCTGGCGTTCAACAACAAACTAAAATCGATCCAGATCGGACGCGCAACCGGCAATTTGAATCCGGAATTGTCGTTCCTCAGGATCACACCGGAAAGTTTGATATTCAGCGCCTTGAAATCACCTGAAACAGCGTCAGCCAAATCGCTCGTCTTGCGGCTTTACAATCCGACAGATTTAGAAATACAGGGTGAAGTTCAGACTTACTTCAAATTGACGGAAGTTCGGCAGATGACACTCGAGGAGATCGATCTGGGCGCAATTCCTTTGACGGATCCCAATTCCTTTCAGATAACCGTTCCGGCGAAGAAAATCCTGACATTCCGGCTGACAACCGCGAATAAACACGAATAGACACTAATAATTTATAAAGCAGGAAAATACAAACACCGATAATGCAGTGGCCACAGATTTGGGGAACAGATTATTGCCACGACTTTTAAGTCGTGGAGTCAGTTAGAGGCAATGTAACCGGACTTTAGTCCGTCATCGTGGGGTTAAAACCCCGTTTGTCTTTTGCATTACTACTATCCACGAGTTAAAACTCGTGGCAATTTCCGTTTTTGGCGGGATATAATCGCACACAAATACTGGATAATTTTACAACAATAATTTAATATCCTTCACCATGGTTTAAGGTTTATCCTGATCCACTACATCAATTTCTGATGGAACCCGGAACCCACAAATATACCTAACTAACCGAATCAGCCCGAATTCAACAAATCTTCCCAATTCCCCCAAAACAAAAGAGGCTGTCTTTCGACAGCCTCTTTTTCGTGAATTTGGAAAAAGTGTTATTTCAGAATGGTCATCTTCTTCAGTGACTTGAAATTATTCGCTTCAACTCTGTAGAAGTAAATTCCACTGGCCAGATTGCTGGCGTTGAAGTTGAACTTATAATGTCCAGCCGGTAGATAACCCTTATGAATCGTCGCAACTTCCTGACCGATCAGGTTAAATACGACCAACGATACTTTCGCGGCTTTCGGCAAAGAGAGCGCGATATTCGTCGTCGGGTTGAACGGGTTCGGATAGTTCTGCGATAATGCATAATCCGTCGGAATAACCACTTCTTTCTTGACGCCCACTTCGGGTCCCTCAATGTAAAGCGCACCGATCCACAAGTCGGCATTGAGCGCCCATGTCAGTGTCCCGGGTTGATCGAAATAACCGAACGTACCATCGGAATACTTTTCCCACGCTCTATGAGCGGATTCGCCTTCGCCGTTTGCATCGGCATAAAGTGCGAATTGGTCGTCACATGAAGCCGCCCATTCAACGCCGATAAATACCGGTCCGGCAAGTTTGATGGTCGCCGGGAGACGGAAAGCGTTGAAATGACCACTTACCGTATCCAACTTGTCGGTCGTTATCTGAATCTTGGCTAACAAAACATCCGGTGCGGCGTTAATGGCTTCAACTGTCCTAACGACGAGTTCGATCGTATCGGGAAGATTGACGATATTCTTCGCCGCAAAGAAATAGTTGAAACCAAACAATACGTCGCCTGCTTTCAGATCGATTCTCTGATACTTACCAAGATCGCCGTAGTTATTGGTTCCGGCAATATATCCGGTTCCGCTCGTATTGGCATGCAAAGTCGCGGTGTTGCCGTAAAAAGCGACTTTGATGTTGTCCGGAACGTATTCGGAATTGTTCGTAAATGCCGCGAGACCATTGTTAGCGCCGAATACATAAACGATGAAGGTGCTGTCGTCCACGACTGTATAGTCAACTGAGCCAGTGCCATTGCTATTCGCAACGTTACCTAATGGAAGCGTGTAAGCGATCTTCTCTGCCTTAGACGCGCCGCCCGTAACATCGATGACGTCAACTCTTTCTGAGGTCATTGATGTACTATAATTGTAGTAATACACCAAGATCCGTTCCGAATCTTTCCATTTCATGTATTTGATCTTGGAAGATCCGGTAGCGACAACACTTGAAGCGACCGTGTCGATCGTTCCGTCAGCGAGTCTGTGCGAGAGTTGTCTGCCGGCGGATTTGATCCAGAGCGTGCCATCTTCTGCCTGAGTGACGTTCGGTACGGATCCCATTGCGCTGGGCATTGCGATGACAGTCGGCGTAAATGTCGCACCGTTGTCTGTCGTTGTGAACTTGACGATGTCGGAGCCTGCACTGGCCGCGGCGTAGATCGTCAACGTGTTGTCGTCTGCACGACCAACCACGCTGAACATATCGCCGAAGCGTTTGTTCAGTCCGGTGTAAGAAATCACTGCTAACGGTGTTCCGGTTTCGCTGTCCCAACGGTAGACCGTAAACGGAGCGGAGGAGGCATCCAGTGTCATATTGCAGACGAAGAGTTTGCCATCTTCCGAAACGTCTGCGACGTTGATTGGGAACAAGCCGACTTGCGTTGTCGGAGCGGGAATGACGCCAAGGCTGTCGCCGTTCATTGCGTCATAAATCACGACGCGATGCGCACCGTTACGGGTTACGACGTAAGCATGTTCTTTGTCGCCCATCTTTCCGGTCGCCATGCCGCGGGTGTAGTTGCCCGTGTTATACGTCGGATTGTTACCTGAGAACACGCTCTTTGACCAGAATGGAAGCAGTGGCTTGGGTTGGAACGGTTCTTTGTAGTAAAAAATATGAGAGGTATCAATACCGATAACCTGGTAGCCGACATTCGGCGGTATCAATTTCGTGTACTGACTGCTGATACAACGCAGACCGAAGAATCCTTTCGGAGGATTTGCCCAGCCATCCATATCGGTATCGTTATCGACGAAGAAATCAGTCGTATCGACGCCATCGGTCAATTTTAATGTCGCGTAACTGCCCAGCATCGGCCATTTGGTAACGTCAACAAGCCGTACGCTGTCGAGCTGAACATACTGACCTTCGGTCGCTTCGCCGATGTTTCTGATTTTCAGTTTGATAGGAATCGGGGTATTTCCGGTTGAAAGCACCTTAATATCACCAACGACTGACGGAGTGATTTCGGTCAATCCGCGATATTGCTGGAGTAATCCCACGACCTCGATTTCATCACCAATCTGGAAAGTATCCTTATATGCGCCAGTGTACAGGTTGATGCCACCGGTTGGATCCTGGAAGTAATAACTAAATGCCTTGGCATATGTGAGATTATAATCCGGAGTAGTGACAAGGCCTTTCAATGTAACTGTTTTACCAGCAAGATCGGGAACAAAATCACCGTTCGCATCAACCTTGGCTTCGGCAACAGTCATAGGTATGGCATCGATCGGTAATGTCAGAGTCCATGCGGCGATCGTATTATTCGTGATCATTTCGTAAATCGTCGCTGTGCCGTCGGTGTTGATCTTGTAAGCCAGATCCGCACATGCATTCGTATTTGCATTATATCCGGTGGTTGTATTAACCGTATCGACCAATATCGGATCGGTTTCTGATTCATTGACATTCCAAACCTGAACCTGATTACCACGGAACGCATTGTTCTTTCCTACTACCGCAACAAGTTTCTTTGTAAACGGTTTATGAATATACATCACATAATGCCATCCGCCATCTACCAAGCCGCCGTTAATGGCATTTAGAACGGTACCCGTTGCACTGATGTGAGTAGTTGAAGTCCCAGCGCCATTGACCCAGAACGTGCCGTCTCCAACCGGGGAAATGCCGCCGCGGGCAATACCCGTTGCAACCGTTATCGGCGTTCCGGCTGTATAAGTGACGCCGTGATCTGCTGTTGTAAGTACGCTGATTTCGGTCGATGACGAACCACTGGCATACATAATCGTGGTGGAATCCGAACCGATGACTGCGAAAGAATCGCCGATTCTCTTTGCGGGAGCCGCAATTTCATAAGCGATGGTCGGAACGGCGGTTTCGTCTGCCCAGCGATAGACTTTGAACGGAGGAGTGGTGCTTGTCGATAGATTGCATGCATAAATCACGCCGTCTTTATCGACGCGTGGCATATTGATCGCAAAGGTGCCACCCGCTACGCCGGTCATGTTCAGTCTGCCGACCGTGTCGCCGTTTGCCGCATCCAGAATCCATACATTCGGTGTGCCGGTTCTGCTTGCGACGATCAGATGGTTAGTTGCGGCATTGAAAGCTATACCGCGTGTGAGGTGATCGTTCTTGAAGAACGGATAACTCGAAATGTCCTTTTCCCAGAGGAAACGCGAAGTTGGCGAACTGACGACAACAATATCGGCCGCGTTACGCGGTTCGATCTTGAAATTGGAATTCGCGTAGTTGCCAACACCGGTGATATTGTACACCCAGTTCGTTTTCCCAACGGTGAGGAATAATTGATCATCAACGCGGGTTTTGCCTCCTGTCGCATCTGTGATCTCCCATTCGCCATATCCAAGTGAAGGATTCGTACAGGTTACGTTATTAACGGTAACCAATACACCTTCATATTGTTCCTGAACAAATTCGGCGGGAGTCACGACAACCGGAACAGGAAGAGCACAACCGGAGGCCAATACCGTCGCCGTTACGCTGTCAATTTCGGTAAGGTTGTGATATTCAGCCATTTTACCAACGACGAGGACGGAGTCACCGAGGACAACCGCCGGAGCGGTCTTCGTATAAGCATAGATTCCATTCCAGCCGCCGGGCGCGTCCTGCAGATAGAAGCAATTCGATCCAACGCCGGTCACGATACCGGTGGTCTTAATCCATTGACCTTTGAATTTGCCATCGCCGGCAATAGCGCTGCCCGTCGTATCCTGTAGTCCGGCAATCGTGATCATATCAGATGATTTCTCTTTAAATGTAATTGCGATCGTAACGGGTTCAGAAACAACCTCGCTCGTCCCCGTTACGGTACCCGTATACAAGTAATTTCCGGGTAAATAATCGCCATCAATCCGGAAATATGGATCATCAGCTGCTCCGGCTAACTTCTGGAGCCCGTCAACCAATTTTAGGGTTGCATCGGAAGCGACTTTAACATAAAAAGTTGGCTCAACGGCATTGATAATATCCCAGGCTATTTTCTGCCAGGCAGTATCACCGGTTGCGGTTAAATCGTTCGCATCAACGCCGCGTCCAGCCCAGTATTCAAAAAATCCAGTCGGATAGGAAGCGACTTTGAAACCATAATAGCCCTCTTTCAAAGGGGAATTGGTTGTTGTTCCGGTCAATAAATTCAGATAATACCAGTCGATGGCCGGATCAATCGTCATGCTATAACCGCTGGTCATTATTCCGGGTACATTCGACCATGTTTTCTGATCGGTCGAAGAACCGAGCATAATATTTGTGAACTCGGGTTTAAGTGTAGTGAATGTCATTGTGATAGTGATCGCATTGGATTCAAATCCAAACTCGCTGGTCACTTTACCGGTGTATGAATATTCACCTTCTAAATAATTACCATTGATCCTCAGATATGGATCATCAACGGCTCCGGCTAATCTCTGGAGACCGTCAACGAGTCTTAGACTACCATCTGCTCCGACTTTTACATAAAATTTCGGCTCAACGGCATTGATAATATCCCAGGCAATTTTCTGCCAGGCAGTATCACCTGTAGCATTTACATCGTTCGCATCGACACCACGTCCAGCCCAGTACGTGAAGAAATCGGCTGGATGAGTAGCAACTTTAAAGCCATAATATCCGGCTGTCAGAGGTACATTTGTCTTCGCTAAAGTGTCGAATGTCAGATAATGATATTCAACAGCTGGATTCAGATTCATGCTAAAGCCAGCGGCGATGTCATAATTGACAGAAGCCCATGCAACCTGATCTGTCCCCGTCCATAATTTCAAATCGGTAAATTCCGGTTTGGCATTATGCGAACCGAGGTAGCCGAACGTATCCTTGGCTTTGACAATCCACTCGGAATCGTCGGCGTTTGTACCGGCCGATGTAGTCCAGCTAGTATCACCGGTAACAACCGAAGGTTTACGGATCATGGTATGATCCAACATGGCGGTCGTAACACCGGCAACATCCCAAGCTGTTCCGGGATCAGTCAGATATTTTCCAATAGCATCAACTTGCTGATCGCCATAAAATAATCCGAGAGCATCGTCGCCATTATAATACGTTGTGGTACTTGTTATGTCGGAAACACTTAATATTGGTGCACTCGCAGCCGAATTAGCGATAACATAAACATCTCCGGCCGCTAAAGAACCAGTCAACATTTCCGTATTGCCCCATACAGCGCCGTTTGCACCGAGTTTTACCGAGTACTTACTCAAGTCAATTTCAGCGCCTGTGGCATTGTAAATTTCGAGGGCTTTATTACTACTGCTACCCTCGATGTATTCCGAGAAAAATACACCTTTGGGAGCCGTTCCGACCAATGCAGTACCGGCTTCGTCAGCACCCATATACGGAAAATAGATACTCCGGACATCGCCATCGATATCTTTTGTAATGGATTCAATGGGTAAGCTGGCTAAACTGTTATCGCCAATCGATGCGCCGGCAAGATGCAGATCATCCGCACTCACAAAGGTAACGTCCTTGGATACTGAATTCGCATCCTGTGCTGTTGCCTGCCATGCGGCCAGATCAGCGTAGCTGGTGCCCTTATAATTCACAAAATTCTGATTGGAAAAGAGCAAGTTATAATCCGACGTCAGAACAGAGGTTGTGGGGATTAAACCAATAGCCGAAGAACCTACATTGCCACTATGTTTATTAATAATGATATTGTTCTTCAAATCGATGTTAACCGGTCCTGTGCCGGTAGTATGATTGCCAACAGCATGACTCGCTAACGTGGATGCCGTATTATTCAACACAATCGTATTGTGATAAACTTTCAAGTTGCCCATATTACCAGTTGAACGCAATCCGATACCATAAGCATAACGTGTTTCATCGGCCGCGCCAACATTCACAAAATTATTGGCAACATCAATAATATCTGTTTTAGAATAACTATTTCCGGCAAAGGCAATACCAATGAGATAGGCAGTTGTCCGGTTGGTTTTTTCCTGGCAGAGAATGACGTTTTCGCGAATGATCGTGTGGCCTATCGCACCAGTAATATAAACACCGTGGACATAATCATTGCCATTCGCGCCAGTCGTCGGTAGTACTTTAATGATATTACCCCTGATTTCACTATTAATTAGCATTAACGTCGCAACACCCCGCGTGGCGCAATATATCTCGTTATTGACAATATTGAATTGGTTCCCTAAACTACTGCCCCAAGGAGCAATACCATCACGCCGTACCGGACGCTCATTAGTTCCGATCTGGCAGTTTTCAACCCGAAAACCATAAACACCGTCTTTGTCATTAATCACCGCACCATATCTGAAATTGGTCTGGCCTGTGATGCCTAGGTTTTTAATGACCAGGTTCTTCAGAATCACACTGTCAGCGGTGGCGGCATTTAATCCAAAAGGAACGTCTACAACAGGTAAAATCTGTTCTGTTGTTACGGTCAGATTTTTACTATCGGTTCCATTGTTGCTACCATCAAAGGTGACATATCCCGTGGTGAAACCGATCATTTGAACGCCATTGCCCATTGAAGTGCCGCCGGTAACGATTAAAACTACATTTCTGCTCGGTGCCGGTTTGACAACGACGTGATTTTCATATGACAGCGCTGCATTAAAGGTAAAACTTACTTCCCTTAATGTGTCTGCATCCAACAACAGGTTAACCGTTCCGGTCACGCCATTGGCGTTAATTGAATCAACAGCGGCCTTTAGCGATACAAATCCCAGTGGATTTGCTCCTTGCGGGATATAGTAATCACCAGCCACCAAAGGAACGCCCTTTCCCTGCATTACAGGCGGAAGAGTAATTTTTGCTTCGAAAGCCCATTTGGCTGCCATATCCGGATCTGGATCTGCATTAATTGCAAATACTATCGTCGTTAGGCAGAAAAAGGTCAACAAAACGATTAGTAACTTTTTCATATTCTTTCTCCTCTGTTAATAGTAATTATTTCCATTTTGACGGTTGTAATTAAAGTACAGACAAATAATCGTTGTGAAAATATTTTAAGAATTTTTTGGAAGAAAATGTTGGGAATGTCGTCTGTCATTTCAGTAATCGGTTGAATATTCCTTGTTTGATTATTTAAATGAGCACATCAACTTCGACTTCTTTAGAGCGCTTTTGATAGCCGCCTGGGTGAGTCTTTTTTTTTCAAAACATTAGAAAGAACCTTAAGCAATGATTTACTGTCGATATTATCAATTCAAATCAACAAATTCAAGGAAAATTTTTCCTTTTTTTTATCTTCTTCATGCCACCGATCACAATAATCGGTTAGGATAATTTTTACCCAAACGGAAATGGTGAGTTTTTTGTTCAGTGCGACCGGTTGCAGGTTACTGACTAAAATTAAAAAAAGGCTGCCCGAAGACAGCCTTTTTTCCAATCTGATTTGTACTATGTTATTTCAGTAAAATCATTTTTTGAGTTTTGAGAAAGTCGCCAGCCTGCATTACATAAATATAATAGCCGGAACTGACCTGCTTTCCTTGATTGTTCAACGCATTCCACTGAATTGCCTGATAACCGGCCTGCTGATTGGAATTGATCAGCGTCCGAACTTCATGACCCATCATATCATAGATCACGATCCTGATATGCGCGTCCTTCGGTAAATCATACTTGATGGTCGTAATCGGATTAAACGGGTTCGGATAGTTCTGGTGCAGAGCAAAGATTGTTGGCAACAATCCCGCTTCAGCAAGTCCCTCTCCCGGATCTACCTGATTATTATACCATGCGGAATAGACGCTGTTTGAATCCGGCACAACGTATGTACGGTTAGGACCGCCGCTGGGGAATTCACAGGTGGCATCATTCCAACTACCGTTGATGCGAAACTTGAATTCCAAACTCGATGTTGGATAAAATCCCGGGATCGTAATTTCATAGGTCGTATCAGCATCCGTATTGGACATCATCATGGAATTTGCGCCCCAGTCATTGAACGAACCGGCTATATCGAGAGAATCAGAAGACGGATTGAACTTGCCAAGCTTCGTCCAGTAGCTCATATTGACCTTGAAAGTTACATCGCGAGGCGTATATAACTGTCTTTCAGTAAATTCGTCAATATAAAGAACGACATCCACATCTTCGGAGCATCGCATATGAATGCCTTCGATTACAACGGTCGAGCCTTCAACGATACCATTTCCATTGACCCAGCCTTCCGCTTGATCATTAAGGAGGTCAAAACTGACAACCTGCCAGTCGTCTTCGCTGAGCGATACACGGGTCCATGGACCTTGCTCGTAACCGGTATCCTTAACCGAAAGACGCATTTCTACATTGGCATTGGTTCCTTTGACCATAAACATGATCTTCGAATTGGTTTTTACGGTATAGGTGAAAGGATAACCATATAAGTCGCGCACATACCAGCCGCCATTTACCGCTGGATTATCCCACAATGTCATCTTACCGGACTTGGTTCCGCGGTAAGCCGCATCATCAGAAACTACAAAACTCGATGAATCAAGAATACCCGTTGTAGAACCTGAATAGGTCGGCTTCAAAAAACTACCCACAGTTGTCTCAAAGTTTGTAACTACTTTAGCAGCATCTTCCGGATGATTGGCGCTGAAGGGAATCAGTACTTCACCAGCATACGAGGTATCAACTGTGGAAACACTTCCACCTGTCGTAACTATACCATTATATGCAAGCGCGATATGATTACCCTCAACTAAATTACCAGAAATTAATACAGCGTTTGGAGCGATGCTATCAACAGCAGTTGGCACTATAGCAGTTGTAACACTTTGATCAATAATCATAAAATTATCGACGGTGGTTTTTTCAACCGGCATATTGAACATTGCATACAATTTTGGCGCGCCGTCAAGCAGTACCACATCTGAATAGACTATTTCCGGCGGAGCCGGGAAGTTAAAAGTCATCGAAATTGTATCACTATTCGTCGATGCGCCTAATGTATCTGTTGCAACAACAAATACTTCATAGATCCCATTCATTTCCCAAGGTTTTTCTTCATCGATGGGAATATAGATGAAAGTATCCAGAGTGACTATTTCTTCTTCTGGCCCTTCAGGGGAAACAAACATCTGGTATGTAACAATATCACCCGCATCGGGATCGATTGCTTTTGTCCAACTCGTGAACAGAGCCAGAACAGAATCTACTCCCACAAGGATCTTTTTAATGTTAGGATCTCCAAGGGAAGTGATAATCGTTTCGTCAACCGGATTCACGATTGTAAATGCGCCCGGTGCTTGGTTTGACGGTTTGATATCAGATAGACTTCTCGGCATAAGTTGAGCGCCATTGTAATCGCTGACAATACCTGTAAAATTCATCGGCCATACCATCGGTTTCGGAGAACCGTCGATATCGGTATCTTTATCGATATAGCAATAGAAGGTTGAATCTACGTCGTCTTTTAAGTTGAATCCCTTATTTGATCCGCTTGCCGGCCAGAGAATACCAGCATCGGTTGTGTCGCATTTCTCGATGGTGACAAGCATACCTTCATAGGTCTCCCTGTCTGCCATATCGAGCGCGGTGATTATCGTCGGTTCAACAACATTGCCCTTGCTTAAAACGACAAAATCAATTAAAGGATCAATCTCCCTCAATCCATTATAATCCTTCACTTTGCCTATGACCAGTATCTCATCTCCGAGGGCAACATTTTGGGCCGCAGCATAGTTATAGACAGCTATACCCGCAGTTCCATCCTGTATGTAAACAGGACCGGAGGTACCATAATTTGTATTTGTTGTAACGACACCAATTGTAGCAAGAGTGTCGCCGATGACTCCTTTACGTGCTGTAGCAATGTCGGCTGAAGGAAGAACATCCAGGTATCCTTCATCCCAGATTACATTATCGACAAATACAGTGTCAACCGTACCAGCTTTTGAACCACCTATTCGAATATAGCCGCTATCGGATTCCGCAACACCGACTATCGTATATGTAGTCCATACGCTATCTTTGATGCAGGAATATTTGACATCATCATTTCCAAGACCCTGTACGGAAAGTTCGAGCACATTGCTTGCACCTGCCCAGCGGCTGGTTTTAATGTCGATAGATAGTTTGTATATCCAACCTGGAGTTGCAACAACCGGACGTTTGGCGATAAAGCCATAACCGCCGTCGGAAAGACAGAGGGTGCTGTCAGCAGATTTCCATGCTTCCACAGTATATCCATTCGCTTCATCCCAATGGCTCCAGTTGGCTACATCACTGGCATCGTCAAATGTCAGTGCCAGATCCAGATATTCATAATCCATTTCAATTGCTACGGCTCTTGCGGTAGATACTGTACCAGTGTTGGCGGCATATATCTCATCGTAGCCATCACCGTCGAGATCGCCCGCATAACGCATACCGAAAATACCGTTGAAATTGCTATCGGTCAACGAATTCAATTTGATCCAGTTTGTCGCAACTGTGGGATCTCCGCCTTGATACTCGTGGACGGTAATGGTAGTGCCGCCATTCGAGGCATAAATATTCATTCTTCCGTTGCCGTCGAAATCACCAATCTGCGTGCAAACTCCACCGGATCCCCCCATGGGTTCCAACCGATGAACATTCGCAGTGGTCAATGCACTTAGTTCCGTACCAACTGGACAGGTAATTACATACAGAGCACCTGCATCATACATTGAAATGTAGACCTCATCACGTCCATCGTTGTCCAGATCCGCCGGAGCAAAATCGTAAAATGCAAAATCATCCCGAACATCCAGATCCGTTTCAATATAATTAAGCACGGTGTAAGTGTCGGCAGTATCAGCTTCCACAATAAACAATGCGCCATTGTCCCAAGGAGCAAACAGAACTTCATTGTGGCCATCGCCATCCATATCCCCGATTACACCACCATAGGGTGACCCGCCGGCCGGGAATGTGAGGCTCGATTTGCCATGAGTGAATTCAATTTTTGTTCTAATTTTACCAGAAGCGAAATCACCTGAATCAACAGAAGCAATATAGAAATTGTCTTTCGCATTAGTGCTTCCATTATTTCCGAAAATAATTTCCTGAATACCGTCACCATCCACATCACCGATGGTCATATTTTCAACATACCAACGGTCACCGGTTACAAGACTGCTCAATATTTGAACAGGCGCTCTCATGGAATCACCAACCGTATCATATTCATAAACCCAGAGACCGCCGATGGCGACGTTGGCTGAGTTTATGCTTACGATCAGTTCTTGTTTGCCATTTCCGTCCAGATCGCCAAATCTGACGTCGCGGCAGGCACTGGTATAGGCCGAACCAAAATCGGCTGTTTCGAACATCAGTTCAGCAGTGTTATCGCCGGTAATCTCGTAAACGTACGCTTTACCGCCAACGCCATAAGAAGCTAACAATACTTCTTTTTTCCCATCATCGTCAAAATCGCTACCGACACACATATCACGGATGACCTCCGTAGTAGCTCTCGTACCAACAGTAAAACTGTTAGTGATAGCTGACTTAGGAGCCATACCTTCCTCATTCGGTACGGTTAATAGCACATCACCGTCAATATTAGCCTGTGCTGCAAATCCAAATGCAGCGAAAACCAACATTAGCACTAACAACTTCTTCATAACTCTTCTCCTCTTTTATGGTTAGTAATCATCTTCATTTTTATACTTTTTAGTTATAAAGTCGGAAACATAATC
>PEYN01000195.1 GCA_002774355.1 Candidatus Marinimicrobia bacterium CG08_land_8_20_14_0_20_45_22
TTTTTTTAGACATTGTTCTTTTACCTTTTATCTGAAGTTATGCAAAGTGTGTACGATGTTATGACATAAATAGTGTGTACGATGTTATGAAACTTGCCATTTATTCTCTGCGTTCTCAGCGGTGAATTATTCAGGTCAGTTTTTCTCCTCAATTTTCTGAATCCCCAAAAAACGGTTGAAATATACAATTTGCCGGAGAAAATACCTAATCGGCGTAGAACCTGTCTGCGTCCCGAAGATTTGTTGCAGGTAAAAAAGATCATTTCCCGAAAAGGTTAAGTCAAATAGATTTACTTCGGTCACTTGGATTGAAGTTGACCGTTGCGGGAGAAGTGTCGATTCAGTAAGTTTACTCTTGATTTTTAATATGATAGGAAATTGAATATGAAACCGATTAGTACCTTTACGGTATCGCCTTACATTCCTGAAAAACTGATCCGACTTCGGGAAATTGCCTATAATCTTTGGTGGAGCTGGAATGCGGATGCCCGCGAGCTTTTCAGCCGTTTGGATATGGATCTCTGGGAAGAGACACGCCACAATCCCGTTCTCATGCTGAGCCGCGTCGATCAGGAAACGCTGAATGCGCGGGTGCAAGACGAGAGTTACCTCTTTCTGTTTAGTAAAGTGCTCGATAAATTCGATCACTCCATGAGTAAAGTCCCGTGGTACAACCATGAAAATAAATACAATCATAACCTGAATATCGCCTACTTTTCGATGGAATACGGAATCACGGAGAGTCTGGCTGTTTATTCCGGCGGGTTGGGAATTTTGTCGGCAGATCATCTTAAATCGTCCTCCGAATTGGGGATACCGCTTCACGCCGTCGGATTGTCTTATCAGTATGGTTATTTTCAACAAACGCTGAATGTTGACGATTGGCAGGAAGAACAATATCCCCTCAATGATTTTTACAATATGCCGATTTCTGTGGTCAAAGATAAAAAGAAGAAGGAATTGCTCGTAAAAGTTGCATTTCCCGGTAGAACGGTTTATTCACGGATCTGGCTTGCAAAAGTTGGACGCGTCGATCTATATTTGTTAGATACGAACATTCCGAAAAATAACGAACTAGATCGGAAAATCACATCTGAACTATATGGCGGCGACACGGAAACGCGAGTTCAACAAGAACTAATTCTCGGTGTCGGCGGCGTTCGCGCACTGAAGATGGTTGACACGCCCGAGTGCATTTGTCACATGAACGAAGGACATTCAGCATTTTCCGGATTGGAACGAATTCGCAATCTTGTGTCGGGGAATGGTCTGACTTTTTACGAAGCGTTGGAAATCATCAAAGCCAGTTCAATTTTCACGACGCATACTCCCGTCGAAGCGGGAATCGATTATTTCTCGCCGGAACTAATCCGGAAGTATTTTTCTGACTATTGCCGAGAAGTCAAGATCGACATCGAAGAATTGCTGGCTTTAGGCAGGAAAGACCCCGATGCTCCGGGAGAATTTTTCTCAATGGCTGTTCTGGCGATCAACCTTTCTTATAAAGCAAATGCGGTCAGTAAACTTCATCAAAAAGTCGCCCAGGAGATGTGGAAATCCTTGTGGCCGGAAGCGCTTACTCAAGAGATCCCGATCATCAGCGTGACGAATGGAATTCATCACGGGTCATGGGTTTCGCAGGAAATGTCCGATTTATTCGATCGTTATCTGGGACCTTACTGGCAGGTGGAGCCGGCCGATGCGGCTCTCTGGAAAAAAGTCGAGAAAATTCCGGATGTTGAACTCTGGCATACGCACGAACGTCGGCGTGAACGGCTTGTCACATTTGCGCGGAAACGCCTGATCGAACAATATCGTAATCTTGGCAAAACGCCCAGCGATATCTCCCGCGTCAACAGCGTTTTAAACACCGAAGCGCTGACAATCGGTTTTTCACGACGGTTTGCGACATACAAGCGTGCGAATCTGATTTTCAGCGATCCTGACCGGTTAGCCAAAATTCTGACGAATAAAAAGTATCCAATACAGATTATTGTTGCGGGGAAAGCTCACCCGAAAGACGAGGAGGGGAAAAAACTGATCCGCCAAATTCTGAAATTTTCGCACGAGGAACCTTTCTATCGATCCATCACGTTTCTCGAAAATTACGATATGAACATGGCGCGCTATTTCGTTCAGGGATGCGATCTGTGGCTGAATAACCCGCGACGTGGACTTGAAGCTTGCGGTACCAGCGGAATGAAAGCCGCCGTCAATGGGGTGTTGAATTTTAGTACTTACGACGGTTGGTGGGACGAAATTTGCCAACCCGGCATTGGCTGGTCGATCGGCAAACGCGAAACTTATGAGGACCTCGACTATTGGGATAAACAGGACGCCAGCACACTTTATAACATTCTTGAGAACGAGATTCTTCCGACATATTATGATCGGGATTCTGATGGTTTGCCAAGGCGTTGGATTTCTATGATGAAATCCTCGATGAAGGAAATATGCCCGATTTTCAATACGAATCGGATGCTGATCGACTATACGGCAAATTTGTATTTTCCAGCCGCCGTAAGAACGACATTGATGCGTGAAAACGACTTTGCCGCCTCTAAGGAACTTGCCGCGTGGAAAGAAAAGATGCGTGAACACTGGGATTCCATTCGATTCCTGAAAATAGATGCTGGATCGATGGATGGACTTTCAGTAAAAAGCACTCTGAATGTTCGCGCTGAAATTTATCTCGATGTTATTCAACCGGAAGATGTCGAAGTTCAGATTTACTATGGGAAATTGGATATTCATGGAGATATCATCGACGGCGTCTTACTGCCGATGTCTCTCATCAGTCGCGCGGACTCCAATAAGTTCATCTACGAAGGAATCATTTCGAACTGGGAAAGCGGATTGAATGGTTACACCATCCGTTTGATTCCACAACATCCGGCGCTTGGAAATCCGTTTGAAGACGGGCTTGTTCATTGGTTTGAAGATTAGAAAAGATAACGGAACAATTTTTTTAATGCGAATTGAAAGTCACAACGAATGAAAATTTTAACAGATCCGTCTGCGATTGAAGCCATAAAAAAATCGAAAAATATTGCAGTTCTGACCGGCGCCGGCATTTCTGTTGAAAGCGGAATTCCGACATTTCGCGGTGAAAATGGACTTTGGACGAAATTATCTCCCGAAGAACTCGCCAGTTTTGAATCTTTTTATCAAAATACAGCCGTCGTTATGGAATGGTACAAGTACTGTCAGGAAATTATCTGGAAGTGTGAGCCCAATCCGGGACATTATGCTCTGGCTGAACTCAGTTACCTATCGGGGCATTTCGATTTAATTACGCAAAATATCGACGGATTGCATCAGCGTGCAGGTAGCCGGGACATTATCGAATTACATGGTAATCTTCTTGAAAACTATTGCATGCGGTGCGGTCAAAGATACTCCGTCGATGAGTTTGATGAGATTTTTAAGGATGCCAAGGATCACATCCCACGGTGTCATTGCGGAGGGCTGATCCGTCCGGATGTTGTTTGGTTCGGCGAAACGTTGCCGAAGGAAAATCTCGAAATGGCTTATGGCGCCGCAATCCATGCCGATGTTTTTCTTTCCATTGGGACCTCCGGGCAAGTTCGCCCCGCCGCCGATCTACCGGTTTTAGCCAAACAAAGTGGTGCTTTTCTCATTGAAATCAATACGCAAAAAACCGTTTTAAGCGGAGAATCTGACCTTATTTTACAAGGGAATTCCAGTGAAATTTTACCGCAACTCGTTGAAGATATCAAGACACTTTTACCGAAAGCCTGATTTGAGAAAAGGATATTTTCTTCACAAAAGCGATTTCTGGGTCAAGAAGTTTGGATTTATGAGGCTATCGATAGTTTTATTATCACTTGGGTTGTTAAGCGACTGCGCTTATTTCAATACTTATTATAATGCCGACAAATATTTTAATGAAGGTGTGGAAGAATTCTCCAAACTCAAAGATGGCAAGATCACGATTTCTGTCCGGAAAAAATTCGATTCGGCGATAGAAAAATCCAATAAAGTGTTGATAAAATATCCGGATTCAAAATGGAGCGACGATGCCCAGTTCATCATCGCGCTATCAGCATTTTATAAAGGCGATTACCTGTCGGCAAAGAAAAAATTCGAGGAGTTTTTATCTAAATATCCGTCGAGCAATCGATCTCCCGAATTACAAGTCTGGTATGGACGTAATCTATGGAAAATGGGCGAAGTCGAACTGGCATTGCATCAGATGAAAAAGACCGCCAGAACCGTTGATGACGACGCGCTTCTCGCTGAAACTTTTTTTACGATGGCGGAAATCTTCCGAGAGAAAAACAATTTTGATTCTGCGCTGGTTTATTTGAAGAAAACGACCGAAGTCGGTGCAGATTACGATGTCGCCGCGCAAGCGCAGTTCAATATCGCCGAACTTTATCTTCAGAAAAATGATATTCCCGAAGCAATTGCCAATCTCAAGCGCGTTTCCCGGTTATCGCCGACTCCGGAACTGAAGGACGAGATGCAAATCCTTTTGTCAAAGATTTACCGGGAATCCGGAAGGTTTGACGAGGCGGTCGAACTGATCTCAGCTAAATTGAACGACGCTCAAAACGAGAAAATATGGGGCGATCTTGAATTTCAAATGGCGCTGATCTATCTGGCTCAAAAAGACTACGAATCTGCGCAGTCGCGTTTACTACAGATTACGGAGAAATACGCGAAAAAACCGGTGTCAGCTGAAGCATACTACCATTTGGCAAATTTGAACATGACGCATTTTTACAATTATGAAAAAGCGCAGGCACAGTTCGATCTCATCGGTAGAGAGGACGCGAAATCCGTTTATTTACTGGAATCAAAAATGCGTTCAAGCGACATCAAACACTATTTCAATGTTAAGAAAGCGCTGGTTTCAATAACGGAAAAGGTTAATCAGATTCAAAAGTCGCTTCTTAACCCTACCGATTCCACCGCTACATCCATCAATCAGGATGCATCGCAACAGGAAATCAAAAAAGCGATCGAGAAGGAGGTCGCGGCAAAACAGAAAATGGTCGATACGACCGCTGTTTTTTCAGATTACTATAAAAACCTGTATGAACTGGCGGAAATTTATTATTTCAATTTCGAGCAGACGGACAGCGCTATAATTCAGTATGAAAAAATAGTCCATTCACCACTTTTCAACAAAATGATAGATAAGGCTTTGTACGCTTTGTATTTTATCTATGATAAGGGAAACGATACGACGTCTGCGAAATTTTATCTCAAGACATTCAAAGAGCAATTTCCCAAATCACCCTATCTTGCTTTTATCGAGAATCGGGAAATCGTCTTGCTGGATGATGAGCGCGAAGCCGGACAATTATATCAATCCGCCGAAAACCTGATCGATCAAAAACCCGATTCGGCAGTCTTGATTTTCAAACGGATTAACGCCAATAATTCGGCGACGATCTATGGCGAAAAAAGTGCGTTTGCCGTTGCGTGGGTCTATCACAAAAAACTATTTAACGCTGACAGCGCCATTGCGGCTTACCAGCGTTTCATCGACTGCTATCCGAAAAGCGTTTTGCTGAAAAATGCCCGATCTGAGCATGATGATCTGGCGGCATTATTTGCCAGCCAACAAACGACGCCAACCGAACAATCAATGAAGGAAGAAAAACTAAGTCCACCGCCTTCGCCGCCTCTGAATGAAGACACCGAGTCGGATGAACGGGAAAAACGCAAGGATAAACCACAGAAACCGGCGCCAAACAATCTCAAAGATGAGGCTGAAAACGCAAGATGAGAAATCTGACGGAAGCAGTCGTTCTGGAAAACAACGCGGTTGCCAAAAATATTTATTGGATGACTTTGAGATGTCCGGTGATTTCACGATCGGCGCAACCGGGGCAATTCGTTAACATCTATTTTTCCGATAAAATCCGCATTTTTCCCCGACCGTTTAGCGTCGCTGGAGCCACGGGCGATAATCTGACGCTGATCTATCGTGTCGTTGGTCCACAAACGCATCGGATGGCAGATTGGAAAACCGGACAAGCCGTTAAAGTTTTAGGACCGCTGGGAAATCAATTTACGGTTGATTCATCGATTGTCAAGCAGGTGCTGATTGGCGGCGGAGTCGGTGTTGCGCCGCTGATATTTTTGGCGGAGAGAATCCAGCATAATGGAGCCGTCCCGCAGTTTTTTTGGGGTGTGAAAAATCGCGAAGAAATGCCAAAAACGGAACTGTTCGAACAATTGGGTAATTTTTTTCCATCTTCAGATGATGGAACGATTGGATTTCACGGAACGGCAGTTGACAATTTTCTTTGGCATTTGCCGCAGATGAAGAAGCCTTTTGCAGTTTATGCCTGTGGACCGGAGAAAATGAATGCCGCGTTGGCGCATCTCGCAGACAAACATCGTTTTACTTGTCAGATTTCTTTAGAAAGAGTGATGGCGTGCGGACTTGGCTTATGTCAAGGATGCATCGTGAAAAAAAGATCGAACGAAGCAGAAGCAAGTTACCTGCTGGTTTGCAAGGATGGTCCGGTTTTTCGTTCCGATGAGGTGATCTTCGGTGATTGATTTAAAAACGCAAGTCGGCGCAAAACTCCAACTGAAGAATCCGATTCTGACGGCATCTGGGACATTTGGCTACGGTGATGAATTGATGGATTTGATCGATTTAAATCGGTTCGGCGGAATCGTAACAAAATCGTTGACGCTTCATCCACGAGCCGGCAATCCGTCGCCGCGCATCACCGAAACAACCGCAGGAATGATTAATTCCATTGGGTTGGCGAATATCGGCGTTGATGCTTTTATCGAACAGAAATCCGAGTCGCTTCGCCGATTTCAGGGGAAAGTAATTGCCAATATTGCCGGAAGGACGGAAGACGAGTACGCTGAGACATTGATAAAACTCGAATCGCAAGAATGGATCGCCGGCTACGAGATAAACGTTTCCTGCCCGAATGTACGGGAAGGCGGCATCGAATTCGGCGCCAAGTCTGAGGTTCTCGACCATATTGTCGAAAGATTTCGTGATCTGACCGGCCGGTTTTTAATGATTAAATTGTCACCAAACGTCACCGATATTCGAATTTTGGCGGAAGTATGTCAAAAACGCGGCGCTGATGCCGTTTCGATGATCAACACTGTTTACGGCGCGGCGATTGATATCAAAACGCGAAGACCTTTGATAAATACCGTCATTGGCGGACTGTCCGGTCCGGCAATCAAGCCAATAGCCATTGCAAACATTATCAAAACGCATCAAGCGGTTGATATCCCGATTGTCGGGGTTGGCGGAATTACCTGTGGAGCGGATGTCGTCGAATTTCTACTCGCTGGTGCATCGGCGGTTGAATTGGGAACTGTGAATTTTTTTGATCTGAATGCGGTGGGTGAAATTCTTGAATTTTTAGAAGAATATGGCGTCGCTCAAGGAGTCAGATCAGTAACCGAACTCGTTGGAAAGGTAAAAATTTGACGCGATCGGCGACTTATTTGATTATCGCGATGATTTTTCTTCTTGGGTGTACATCATCTCCGCGATATCGATCATTGGAAACGCCTGCCCGAACTAAAGAGAAGATGATTCTAAAAGGAATTTCGCGTAAAACGATGATGATCGCTTCGTTTTATGGTGAGGAATTCGACGGATGTCTTACCGCCAATGGCGAAATTTTTGACATGCACGGTAATTCCGCCGCGCACAAGACATTACCATTTGGAACCGTTCTGAAAATTACTTATCCGCCGACGGGAAAATCCGTAACGGTTATTGTCAATGATAGAGGTCCTTTCATTCCGGAGCGTGAATTGGACTTGTCATATGGCGCGGCAAAAGAGATCGGATTGATCGGAGATGGCGTTGGAAAGGTTGAAGTAGTTGTCGTGAAATGGGGAAGTATGGAGCCAACCGAAAAAACTAAGGGGGAAAAATGAATAATTTTGCCACCCGAATGATTATCAACTTTTTTGGGATTCCCGGTATTTTACTACTGATTTATTTTGGCGGAATTCCGTTTTTTGGATTGATCGTCGTCATCTCTGTGTTGTCTCAAATCGAATTTTTTCGCATATCGCGGATTAAAGGTTCTAAACCGTATGTTTGGTTCAGCATCATGGTGGGAATTATCTGGCTCGGCGTCGCTTACTGGTTGCCTCAGGCATTGATGTTATTTTTTATTGCCATCTCGGTTTCCTTAGTCTTTTATAATCTATCGAAACGTATTGATGGTGCGACAATCAACCTTTCTGTTTCGGCGATGGGATTTTTGTATGCGCCGGTTTTGCTATCTTCGCTAGTACTTTTGAGGAATATGGGAAGTCAATTTCCATCGATCTCGCCAATTGAGGCGCGACAATTAACGATATTGCTGTTCGTTTCGATTTGGATTTGTGATTCGCTGGCTTTCGTATTCGGAAAATGGATCAAGGGCCCGAAGATGGCGTCGCTAATCAGTCCGGGAAAAACGGTCTCAGGTTGCGTCGCAGGGTTGGTTGGCGCAGTTGTGACGACATTGCTTTTTCGGTGGTTTGGCTGGGCGCCGGAATCACTGAATCTAACGACTCTTATCATCTTTGGAATTCTTGCTGGTATTTTTGGGCAGGCCGGCGATTTTGCGGAATCTGTATTTAAGCGGGATGCTCAAATCAAAGATTCCGGTCATTTATTACTCGGCCATGGCGGCGTGTTGGATAGATTCGACTCATTTTTCGTCGGAGCGCCAGTAATTTATTTGTATGTCGTATTTTTAAATTCTATATAGGTGACTAAATTCCACCCGTCCCGAAGATTCGGGACGGTTTCGCTTAACAAACGTTTCCAAGAGGAGGCATCATGGAGAACGGTGAAAATGAACAATTAGCAGAGAAACTTCAGACGCTTTCCGGAACATTGATCAATGACGGTTCGCCTGTTGCCGCCATTTTAGCCGCTGGGCACGGCAAGCGTATTAAATCTGACCGTTCTAAAATGTTACACGAAATCTGGGGGGTTCCGACGGTACTGCGTGTTGCGAATGCGGCATCGATAGGATTGGAAACGCAGAATCAGGTTATCGTCGTCGGCATTAAAGCCCGGGAAGTGGCAGAGAAAACTGGAAAAGCGACGAATCGGTTGTTCGTATATCAAAAAGAACAGAAGGGAACGGGAGACGCGGTGCGTGTGGCGCTCTCCGGGTTGTCTTCTTATCAAAATTTGCATGATATTTATATCTTACCGGGCGATATGGGATTGATCACGCCAGAAGTCATTCATCAACTGAAAACGGAATTCGAGAAGTCCAAGCACGGAATGATGATCTTGACAGGAAATTTCTCTGGTGATACTCTTGAAAATACTTATGGACGAATTCTCCGCGTTCCGGAGTTCGACGCAGAAGAAAAACCTTCAGGTGTCGATCGCGGCAAGGTTATCGAGATTAAAGAACATAAAGATATTCTCGCGCTTCCAGATGGAAAAGATTACAAAATCACTTACAACAAACGCCTATACTGTTTTCAGAAAAGCGAATTGTTGAAAATCCGAGAATACAACGCCGGTGTCTACGCGGTCAATTACCAAAATCTTTCAAACTTTATCAGCTGTCTGACTCCAGATAATGTTCAGGGCGAACTTTATTTGACCGACATTATTTCTATTTTTAACCATAACGGAATCAGCGTTGGTGCTTATACGGTTACTGATAATTCGGCAGTGATTGGTTTTAATGTAAAAAGCGTACTCCGGGAAATGGGAAACATTGCCCGGCGAAAAGTTTGGAAACAATTACGCGATATCATTTTTATCGAAGACGAAGACGATTTTTTCATTGCAGATGAAGTCGTTCGCCAGATTCTGGAACTCGATTTGAAACAGCCGCCGCTGGACATCGAAATCGGTAAAGGCGTCTATCTTGGGAAAAACGTTCAACTAAGCCATGGCGTATCGATTCGGTCAGGCAGTACTCTGAACGGAAATATCGTTATTGGAAAAGGTACCCTAATCCACGAGCGCGTTTCGCTAAGTACTTATGCAAATCAGGTCATGGTCATCGGGAAGAACTGTATAATCATGCGAGGCGACATGTTAAAAGGAAATATCCGGATCGGCGACAACACAAGCATTGAGTCCAGCGTCATCGTGACCGGTAGTGACGAGTTTCCCACTGTCATTGGTAATAATGTTACGATCAAAGGGACAACATATATTTTTGGCTCCGTCATCGAGGACGATTTGTTCATCGAGCATTCCGTGATTAAATGTAAAAAAGTAGAACGTACGGTTCGGAAGGACGGAACGATTCAATCTGTCCGTTGGGTCATGCCACCGCCGCAGGGGCTCGACATCATTTCCAGTGTTTAGAATCAGAGAAATAATCAAATCCAAATCGATCTCTACGCCGAAGATAGAGGCGAAGTCATACATTTTTCCAATCTCTGGAACTTGATTTTTAATACGGACCTGCGCTGTGATATCTATTTAGGTTGCGTCCGTTATGATTTGAATATTTCCTATTAGAACTTACTTGTAATGTCTAAAAATGTTAACGTTACAATTCAAGTTCAAGGTCTTCGGTTGCGAGGAAAATTTCCAATTTGGATTCAGGGTAATTGATTTTCTTGTAGTCGAGGGATTTCTTAAGGATCTCATAGATTTCAAAGTCGTCGCGTTCCGGCTCATGATGAAAGAGCGCCAAACGTTTGACGTTTGCATCAATGGCGAAATCAATTCCGATCAGCGCGGAACTGTGTCCCCAGTCTTCTTTGTGGATGGATTCCTCAAAAGTGTACTGAGCGTCGAAAACAAGGAGATCGGCGTCGCGGAAAAATTTCGTATTCTGATTGATGGCTTCGCGACTCTGGTCTTTATATTCTGAATCGGTGGCGTAAACGAATACTTTCCCGCCGCATTCCACACGGAATCCGAATGAGCCGCCGGGGTGATAAAGCGGGATGTTCGACACAGTTACATTTCCAATAGAGATGGTCTGTTTATGCTCGAGTTGGACGAATTCCTTTTTTGATGACATGCTGTCGAGCGAAACGGGGAAAAAGCGATAATCTTGTTGCGTTTCCAAGCGATCGCGCAGATTACGATGAACGCTGTAAAAAACGAGTTTGTTGTTTGGAAAAAAAGCCGGTGTAAAAAATGGTAGCCCTTGAATGTGATCCCAGTGCGTATGACTCAGGAAAATGTGAAGTTCAAGTCCATTCTTTGTCTTTTCGTTTTTGAGAAGGTGATTACCCAAGCGTTTAAGTCCGCTCCCCATATCGAATATGAGAATTTTGTCATCGGTGCGTATTTCAATGCAGGATGTATTGCCGCCAACAAATCCTGTATCGACGACGGAAGAGTGCATCAAGTATTCTTCGACCTGATTTAAACTAAAATCCTTATCTGAAGAAAATTTTTTAAATGCTTTTAGAATCTTTGCCCGAATCTGCTCACTTGTCGGAGGTGTTGGAATGGATCCGCGAACTCCCCAGAATCTGACTCTCATGCAGGCTCCTTCCGGATTTATATGGAAAAAACTTTTTGACTTTCAATACTATAACTTGCACGTATACAAATTGAGAAAAATTTATTGGACAGTTTTGCATATTGCAAGATATTTTCTTATTGTAGTTACAGTTGTCTTGGAAATTGGCAGAAAATAGTGATTGGTATCGCATGGAAAATCACTTTTTTTAAACAATTGAGCGGGGAAAATAGAAATCCCCGATATCAATATCAGGGATTTCTAGGTTCTGTTTAAAGATTATTTGAAAAAGCGCTATTTATTCTGTTTCGCTAAGATTTTTTCAATCTCGTCCATGACCCAGTTCATTTCTTTCATTGTCTGATTAAATGGTTCGGAAGTTGTCATGTCAACACCTACCTTTTTGAGAAGGTTGATTGGATAATCTGAGCCGCCAGAAGACAAGAGGGTGAGGTACTTTTCTAAAGCGCCTTTTTCACCGTTACGGACTTTCTCGGATAATGCTGTTGCCGCTGTCCACGAAGTCGAATACTGATAAACATAAAAATTGTAGTAAAAATGCGGAATATAAGCCCATTCGATATTGATAAAATCGTCAACATAGCAAATGCCTTTATCATGACCATAGTAAGCGCGAACAATCTGTTTGTAGAGTTCTGTCATGCTGTCACCGGTTAACTGTTCGCCAGACTCAGCCATTTCGTGGATGCGGAGTTCGAATTCGGCGAATTGTGTTTGGCGGAAGACGGTCGATTTAATTCCGTCAAGATATTCCATCAACAAGGAAAGCCGCATGTTGTCATCTTTTACCGTATTCAAATAATTGTGAAAGAGTGTGATTTCGTTGAAAGTTGAGGCGACTTCCGCGACGAAAATAGAATAATCGGATGTCGGATAGGGTTGATTTTTATTGGAAAAGTAACTGTGCATCGTATGTCCCAATTCGTGTGCCATCGTGCTGACATCTTGATACATACCATTAAAATTCAGCAACATGTATGGGTGAACATCGTATGCCGAACCGTTGGAGTAGGCGCCACTGCGTTTTCCAGGAGTCGGATACATATCCAGCCATCGTTCATTGAACGCGTGATTAACCGTGCTTATATATTCATTTCCGAGCGGTCTAAGTGCCGAAAGGATCATTCCTTTTGCGTCATCGATAGAATATTCCGCGTCATTTCCTTTTACGACGGGCGCATAGAGGTCTGAATATTTCAATTGCTCAACACCCAACATTTTTTTCTTGAGGTTTAGATAGCGGTAAAAAGTATCTAGGTTGTTGTTGACATTCCGAATGAGCGTTTTATAAACTTCGACGGGAATGTTGCCTTTGTCAAGCGCGCTTTCGAGACAGCTGTTATAGCCGCGGACTCGGGCATAAAACATGTCCTTTTTTACATTGGCGTCTAACTGTGTGCCAAACGTCCGGCGATAGTCATACAATCTTCCGAAAAATGTCTGAAAAACGGCTTCGCGGTCTTGGCGGTTTTCGAGTGTGCGATATTTCCCGAAACTGGCTTGGTTGAGATGAATTTTCTCTCCATTGCTCAATACCAAGTCGGGATATGGAAAGTCGGCGTTGGCAAAAATCCCGAAAATTGAGTATGGCGTGTCGGACATCAGCCCTGCTTCGGCAATGATCTTTTCTTCTCCTTCAGATAACATGTGCTTTTGACTGCGTTGAAGGTCGTTGATATAAAACCGAAAAATCTTTAAGTCTTTCTTCTTAGCGAAAAACTCGTTGATGATTTTTGGAACGATCTTAAGAATTTCGGGATCGATAAACGAGCACTTTGAGCCAAAATTGGTCGCGATTTGTCCCATTTCCTGTTTCATAGCCATAACTTTAGAATCGCGTGTGTCCAAATCTGACTTCAAGTTTGCATAGACATAAAGCCGCACCAACTCTTTCGTCATTTTGCTTCGCATATTCAGACAGTCGTACAAATTTTCTGCAGAAGCGCCAATTTTGCCTTGATATTTCAGAATCTCGTCTAATCGGCTGACAAAAGCAGATTTGCTAACCTGCCATACCTCGTCGGATGGATAGATTGGCGTCAAATCCCATGTATATTGAACCGGGATTGTCGAGCGCTCTCGCGTTTGCGAAGTTGCCGTGTTAATGGACATCATCATCACCGCGATAATTAGAATGGTTAATTTTTTCATTTTGGCTCCTTAGATGGTTAACAGTGGAAAAGTATTGTTGCGTGATGAAAAACAACGATGAAATATCCTTTCGATTTTCTTTTTCCTTTGAAAAGTGAATTCAGAGAACTGTCTGAAACTTAAAACATATTGGACAAATTTAGAAGTAAGAGATGAAATCTTTTTCAAATTCCAAAATACAGGAGAAACTCATATGGCGTCGGACGATTTCTATCTTCAAGGAAATCCTTATTCATTTTTTCCTGAATCCAGGTTGAGATCAGATCGGATGGAAAAATGGACTGACGCGTGAGGAAATCGTTATCGCGATTGAGACACTCGAGCGCATTCTCAAGTGAAGTTGGGATGCTGGCGATTTTCTCTCGAACGTGTCCATTTTCCTTGGCGAAGAGATTTACGTCGAACGGACCAAATCCTTCCTGACGAATATCCAAATTGTGTTGAATTCCATCGATTCCAGCCAGAAGCATTGCAGACATAGCAAGGTACGGATTACATGTGGCGTCAGGCGGTCTGAATTCAACGCGTTTCTCCATCGGATTTGTTGCATATTTTGGGATTCTCACCGCTGAACTGCGGTTGGCGAGGCTGAAGAAAAGACTTACGGGCGCTTCGTATCCAGGGACAAGTCTGCGAAAAGAATTTGTGGACGGATTTGTTAGTCCTGTTAATGCCGGTGCGTGTTTAAGAATTCCGGCAGTGTAAGATAACGCCAGTTGACTGAGTCCGCCGTAGCCGGATTTATCATAGAATAACGGTTGGCCGTTTTTGAACAAATGCTGGTGGAAGTGCATACCGTTGCCTGCTTCGTGATAAAGCGGTTTGGGCATAAAAGTCGCCGTTTTACCCAATTTCCGGGCTACATTTTTCGCAACATATTTTGTTAACATGGTCACATCGCCCATTCGGGTTAGCGTATCAAGAACAACTTCGATCTCAACTTGCCCTGACGAACCGACTTCATGATGGTGGTACTTTACTGGTACGCCGCAGGATTCGAGAATCTGAACGGTTTCCGTTCGGATGTTATTTAGAACATCAAAGGGCGGAATGGCGTGGTAGCCTTTATGGTGAGCGATTTGATAACCAGACTGGTTGCCTTCCCCCTGATAATTTGCCCACTCGGATTCTTCGGAATCAATTTTAAAATATGTATAGAACGGGTCATTCCGGAAATCAACCCTATCAAAAATATAGTATTCAAACTCCGGACCCCATTTGCTCTCGGTGGCAATTCCGGTTGATTTGAGGAAATCTTCGCTCTGCTGAGCGATGAATCTTGGATCGCGTTCGAATCGTTTTCTTGTATCTGCTTCGGCTATATTGCAGATAAAACTCAGTGTCGGATAATTAAAAAATGGATCGACGAATCCTGTCTGGATATCAGGGATTAGTACCATGTCACCCGCTTCCAAAGCCTTGAAGCCAACCATAGACGAAGCATCAAATCCAATTCCTTCTTCGAGAATCCGTTGATCGAAGCGGGGCGCAGGTAAAGTGAGGTGATGCCAGCCGCCGAAAAGGTTGGTGAATTTCAAATCAATAAATGCGATGTTTTTTTCTTTGATGTACGAAAACATATGGTCATTGGCGTCAAACATACTTACCTCATAATCTTTAAATATCACAACTCTCAAGGAATTTATAAATTAATTAATAAATAGTGGTAGGAATATTTTTCAGTATGTCTTTAAAATATTAAGAATTTATTGATTGAGCACTTTAGGTAAAAATTATGCTGAATCCAACTTTATACTAAATTGTAGATCGAAGATATTTAAAACGGATGTATTTTAAGAGTCGATTTTGTAAATTTCAGCGAATTGATTGAATTTTAGGAGATTAAATGACAGATAGGATGAAACCATCCGAGATCAAAAAGGCGCTTAGTCAGCGTAAATCATGGGATGAATATTTCCTAGATATTGCTGAAATAGTTGCGACAAGGTCAACCTGTTTTCGTAACAAAGTCGGAGCCGTAATCGTTCGGGATAAGTCAATCATTTCGACTGGTTACAATGGTGCGCCGACTTACCAGCCCAATTGTTTGGAAATCGGTTACTGTTATCGAGATCGTTATAATATTCCATCCGGAACTTCTCTGGAACTATGTCGGGCAGTCGGATCACATGCAGAATCTAACGCCGTCGTTCTCGCCGCGCGAAATGGTCAAAGCACGGCTGGCACGACGATATATGTTGTTGGTCACAGACTTATTTGCAATCAGTGCAAAGCCATCATTGCCAATGCAGGAATTGTAAGAGTTGTTCAACGAAAGTTGAATGGAACGGTTAAAGAAATGCTTCCTGCGCGGGACTGGACGGTTCATCCGATTGATAAAAAAAGAGCCAGGCGAACCTGACTCTTTTAAAAAAAATGTGAAAACGGGAATTATTCTGCCGTTTCCTTTGTGAATCCAAAACCAAATCCAACGCCTAAGGTGAAGCGGAACCCATTAATATAGTTAAAAAATTTTTCTTCATATCTGCTCCTTAATGAACTATCGTTATTTAAATCACAGGAAATTAATTAGTTAATAATAATTTCATAGATAAATAAAAAATAGAAAATTAATGTTAAGATAATTTATTTCAAGTTAAGCAGTTTAGTGATAAAAGTTCCGAAAATTTACTAATCATGTAATCCGGTTCCAACGAAGCGATCTCTGTTTCTGAGCGGAATCCGTAGGTTACAGCGCAAGTCAGAATGCCCGCGGATTTTCCAGCCAGAATATCGTTTTGCCCGTCGCCGACGATCAGCGCCTGATCGGGTGAAATATTAAATTTGTCCAAAAAGTATAAGATCGGCTGAGGAGATGGTTTCTTTTCCTCCAGCGAGTCTCCGCCGAGGATCAAACTAAAAAAATCTACGATCTTTAGTCTTGTAAGAATTTCTAACGAGAAATCGTAAGATTTATTCGTGATGACAGCCAGTTTAAAATCTCGCAGTTTCGATAAAGTTTCGATAACGCCGGGGTAAAGGCGGGTCTGATCAAGGAGGTGATTGGCGTAATATTCCCGAAAAAGGTTGATAGCCTGTTTAAGAAATTCTGGGTCGATCTCGACGTCCGGATTTTGATGAACTGAAGCGCCAAGCGCGCGATTTACGTATTTTGGAATCCCATCGCCAACAAACCGGATACATTGCTGATAAGAAATCGGCTGGAAGTTATAATGTGCCAACATGAGATTCACGCCTTTCATCAAATCGAATGATGAATCGGTGAGCGTGCCATCGAGATCGAAAAGGATCGCTTGTATGCAGGTTTTTTTCATGGAGAAAATTTAAGCGACAGCAACCGGAATTTCTAATTGGACTTTTCCGAAAACAAAAAAGCCCCGACTATTTGCGGGGCTTTTTCGAAGCGTGTCGTCTATTCTTCTGTCATAAACGGATAATGATAATCTTTCGGTGGAACCAAAGTTTCTTTTATCGCACGTGGTGAAACCCATCTCAATAGGTTGGTCATACTTCCCGCTTTATCGTTCGTTCCTGAAGAGCGAGAGCCGCCGAAAGGTTGCTGACCTACAACGGCGCCCGTCGGTTTATCATTGATATAGAAATTACCAGCGGCGTTTAGCAAAGCGGCTGAAGCAATTTCGATAGCCACGCGGTCTTTGGCAAAGATGGAACCTGTCAAACCGTACGGCGACGTTTGATCGCAGAGCGCTAAGGTTTCTTCGAATTTATCATCCGGATAGACGTAAATCGTCATCACTGGTCCGAAAATTTCCTCTTTCATCGTCTTGAAATTCGGTTCTTTGGCGAGGATAACAGTTGGTTCGATAAAGTAGCCTTTTGAATCGTCGTAATTTCCGCCTGTGATGATTTCAGCGTCGGGAGAATTTTTCGCATAATCGATATATCCGGTAATGTTCGTGAATGCCGATTGATCAATCACCGCATTCATCAGATTTCTGAAATCCAATACATCGCCCATCTTAATTGTGCGAATGGTCGCGATTAGTTTTTCCCGCAAAACTGACCAAAGCGATTCGGGAACGTAGGCGCGGGAAGCGGCGGAACATTTTTGTCCCTGATATTCAAAAGCGCCACGGACGATTGCCGTGTTTAGTTCATCGACATCGGCGCTGGCATGTGTGAAAATAAAGTCTTTGCCGCCGGTTTCTCCGACGATTCGTGGATAACTGCGATAGTTGGCAATGTTGGCTCCGATTGTCTGCCACATGTTCTGGAAAACGGCAGTTGAACCGGTGAAATGGACGCCTGCAAATAGCGGATTTGTCAGAACATTTGGACCGACTTCTCTACCAGAACCGGGAATAAAGTTGATGACGCCGTCCGGTAAGCCAGCTTCTTTGAACAATTTCATCAAATAATAGGCGGGAAAAACGGCGGATGAAGCGGGTTTCCATAGAACGACGTTGCCCATTATCGCGGGCGCAGTCGGTAAGTTTCCGGCTATCGATGTGAAATTGAATGGCGTTACCGCAAAGATAAAACCTTCCAGTGCGCGATATTCGAGGCGATTCCATTGCCCCGCAGGCGAAGCAGGTTGTTGTTCGTAGATAAATTCCATGTATTTAGCGTTGAAATTGAAAAAGTCGGTCAACTCGCATACGGCGTCGATTTCTGCCTGAAAAACGTTCTTGCTCTGGTTGAGCATCGCCGCGGAATTCAGAGTTGCCCGCCATGGACCAGACAACAGAGCGGCGATCTTCTTGAAGATAGCGGCGCGATCCCACCATGGCATCACCGACCAGGTTTTCCATGCGATTTGTGAAGCGGCGACAGCGGCTTCAACCTCCTTCGTTCCAGCCATGTGGTAAGTTGCCAAAACATGATGATGATCGTGCGGCATGACGCATCGACCAATTTTTCCAGTGCGAACTTCTTTGCCGCCGATGATCAAAGGAATTTCAATTTCTTCGGCTGACATTTTCGCCAGCATGGCTTTTAACGCCTTCTTTTCCGGACTTCCGGGCATGTAACCGAGAATCGGTTCATTAACTGGATTCGGTAACGTAAACTTTGCATTGCTCATCATTCACCTCGTTTTAAAATGGATTTTGGATATGGCTTTCTTTTGTGTTGACTTAATTTGCCGTTGATATTTGGATACGTCAAGTTCACTTTTTAAAGTTACAAAATCGGAAAGAAGTTCGGTAGGGGATTTTTTATGTTTTGTTTTATTCGATAAAAAGTCTCTGAAAATATTTCAATGTCTTCCCGAAAATTTTCACCTAAATTTTTACTATGAATTGGTTAGGGAAATGGCTGAGAAAAAGTTATAAGCCGGTTATTTACGTATTGTTGCTATCGAGTCTTGGTTATTCAGGAACGCCGATGCAATTCGTTCAGGCGCACATCGTCAGCCGGATCAATTATTCGGAAGTCACCAGCGATTCCAATAGAATTCTGTCGTCCAGCGATGCCTTACAGATGTCGCTTGTTCTGGCGATGCGTTTGGACGGACTTTATTCGCCAACTTATTTGACGCCGATGCGCGATATCGTTTTAAGCGGTGATACTATTTCATCCAACCGAATCGCCAAATGGGAAGATTTCGAGAGAAGCCAGCCGCTCATCCGATGGTACGCCATTCTTCCGGAAAAAACAGACACGGTTTATACGAATACGCCGACAAAAATCGATCCGTGGGCGCGAATTCAATATCGCGAAATCCCAATTCCGGAGTGGAACGACAAATGGCTCGTGGAATTGAAATCGCTTCCGTCGTTCAGCGACTATTTTCCGGGGACAATTCGATTTAAAGTCAGCGTCGCATTCGGTCGTGAATTCGTTTCGACTCCCGGAAAAGAGAGCCGGTTCGTCGTTCGTGGTTATGATTACGGCGGGCTTTCGGACGAAGTACTCCGAGTTAGCGTGCGAGCTTCTACCGGCAATCGTTTTGCCGACAATCTGATGATCTTCCGGAATGTACCGTTCATCGCGAACGCTGGCGGATGGAACGATTATTGGTCGGATCATCAGACGGTCAATTGGATTGGTGGTAACTTCGGATCTTTTATTGTCCGGGCGGCGGAACTCGGCGGCAGACCGTTGATCAATTACTTCGGAAAGTTGCCCATGCCGGAACGAAATTCCTACAAAGTAACCGATTACTATTCCTGGTTGGCGACGATCGAAAATGGCGTTTATTGCCTCGTTGGAAATGGAAAGGGAGCAGAGATCGATCGATATACTTTTGGCGTCGGTGATTTCATTTTTCATAAGGATAAGTTCGTCGTCCTGTTTCAGGACAGAAGCCCGCTGGAATCGGAAGAAGCCGGTTGTCCCAACGCTCTTTTAGATGTTTCCGATCTGGTCATCACTTCGGAAAAAGGCTCGCTCGAAGTGAAGACCTTGAGCGAAGCGATCGGCGATTCGGTTTCGCTGATCCACTGGAATAAACGGTGGTAGATACGCTTCGGAACCACGAATCCCGAACAATATCGGGACAGGTTACCACGAATGAACGCAAATAAGAGAAGATGTTTGACCACGAAAAGAGGCGAAAAGGGAGAAGACAAATTAGGTTGAGGTTAAGGTTAAGGTTAAGATCAAGATCAAGAGTAGCACGGCACAGCATCCATAAATTATCTGAATATTGTTTGCCTCGCTCATAACATCGTCAGTTCGCCTTTGGCGAATATGGATTTCACAGATTCCTTTTATCAGTCATATTTTCGATAATCAGGGAAATCAGCGCAATCTGGTTAATCGGCGATTCGGACATTTTCTCCTGTCTTCACACTTTCGTGTGCCCCCCGAACATAACTCATTCGATCCGGCAGGTTAAACTTGCCGGATGGATACGTGATTCGATTATTTAATCAATAAACATTTTTTCGTTTCGGTGTAAGTTCCCGCCTGTATTTTATACAGATAGACGCCGGAAGGATATTTCGAAGCGTCCCAGGCTACCTGATAATTGCCGGGCTCTTTGACCTGATTTACAAGCGTTTCCGTCAGCCTGCCTCTCAGATCGTAAATATCAATCCGCACCTGAGATTTCGTCGGAACTGCATATCCGAATTGCGTTACAGGATTGAAAGGATTGGGATATGCTTGATACAATTTGAATTTATCTGGTATAAGAGAGACAGTTTCTTCCTTCGGAGGAGTAGTTCCTTTAGCCAAAGATTTTTCCAATTCATACATCTCTTTTTTATCTGCCAGCGATGCCGACAAAAACTCTATACCCGCCTCATCAGATTTATACTGTTCTTTA
>PEYN01000196.1 GCA_002774355.1 Candidatus Marinimicrobia bacterium CG08_land_8_20_14_0_20_45_22
CCAACTGGCAGATCTTCTGTTATTTGTAGTTGATGCGCGATCACATTTGGCTGATTTCTATGACATTTTACCAACAAAAACCGATGAAGTAATCATCGTTATTAACAAGTCAGACATTGCTGATTATAAAACCACCTTGAACCTTCAAAATGAATTGTCGGAATATAAAACGATTGTGGTTTCTGCAAAAAAAAGAATTGGAATTCACGAGTTGTCTACCATAATGGTTAACTACGTAAAAGGTAAGCAACCATCCGAAGAATATTTCGTCCTGACCCAAAAACGTCATTTTCTTGAACTAAAAAAAATGTCGGGTTTTTTAAAACACGCCGAGTCAAGTTTGAAACATCTTACAACAGCCGAAATGATTGTCATAGATTTACGCCTTGCATTGTCTTGTCTTGATGAGATTCTTGGCAAAACGGTTAATGATGACATTCTAAATAACATCTTCAATAAATTTTGTATCGGGAAGTGAGCGGTTTCACGTGAAACGGACGGACTTTGATATTATTGTGATCGGTGGCGGACACGCGGGCATTGAAGCCTCACTGGCTTCTGCTAGACTTGGCATAAAGACACTTCTCATTACCCTATCAATCGATTCTATTGGGCGAATGTCCTGCAATCCCGCGATTGGTGGGCTCGCTAAAGGCCATCTTGTTACCGAAATAGATTCTCTCGGCGGAGAAATGGCAAAGGCGACCGACGCTACCGGTATTCAATTTAAAATGCTTAACATGTCAAAGGGTCGTTCTGTTTGGTCTCCTCGCGCTCAGGCGGATAAAATCAAATATTCTCTTTACATGCAAGGCGTCCTTCAATCTCAAGATAATTTGTCAATACTCGAAGATTGTGCAACGGGCATCTTGGTGGACAACAATACTCTTATTGGCGTTCTTTCCGAAAGTCATGGCGAGATTTCCTGTAAAAAAGCCATATTAACCTGTGGCACTTTTCTTAATGGACTTATTCATATCGGCTTGGATCATTTTCCTGGCGGCAGAATCGGCGAGAGGCCAGCATCCGGTCTTACGGAATCTTTAGTTAGAGCGGGAATAATTTCCGGACGATTAAAGACTGGGACCACCCCCCGTATCCGTAAAGATTCCATTGATTTTTCAAAAACCATTGTCCAATATGGAGACGAAAAGCCATTTCCCTTTTCCTTCTTAACCGAGAATTTTTCTCCCCCCAATATTCCGTGCTATATAACAAATACAAATCCCCATACACACGAGATATTGCGCGGAGGATTGGATCGCTCTCCGCTTTACGCTGGAATTATTAAAAGCATTGGACCTCGCTATTGTCCGAGCATTGAAGACAAAATAGTCCGATTCCATGAGCGCGCCTCCCATCAAATATTTCTCGAGCCCGAATGGACTAACGCAGATGAATACTACGTGAATGGTTTCGCCACGAGTCTTCCTATAGACATCCAGTTAAAATCGCTTCATACGATCCCGGGATTAGAAAATGCGGTTATTGTTCGTCCTGGCTACGCTATAGAATACGATTTTTTCCCATCTTACCAATTAAACTCCTGTCTGGAAACGAAAAAAATAAGCGGCCTTTATCTTTCCGGTCAAATAAATGGCACTTCTGGATACGAAGAGGCGGCCGCACTTGGACTTGTCGCCGGTATTAACGCCGCGCTTAGTTTAAAGAAAGAATCGCCTCTTGTTCTTGGGCGCGATGAATCCTATATTGGTGTTTTGGTCGACGATCTCATCACCAAAAGCCCGGAAGAACCCTACAGGATGTTTACTTCAAGCGCAGAACATCGATTACTCCTGCGTTTTGATAATTCCGATATTCGTTTAGCAGAAAAAGGGTATAAAACCGGATTGACCCCACCGACTATCTATAAAAACGCCACCGAGAAAAATCGTATTCTTACAGAATCTCTTCGCTACCTGAAAACCCACTCCTTGTCATTAGATCACACAAACCAAATTTTATCCCGCATTCAACGGGCGCCCGCTTCCGGGAGTTTTACTCTTTTTAAACTGCTTTGTCGCCCAGAGATTCACTATCAACACATTGAACCCTATCTTCCACAAGATATCTCTTCGGCAATTAGATCCTTTCGTGATTTAGGAGATCAGATTGAAGTAGAATCAAAATATGAAGGCTATATAAAACGCAACCGAATTCTCGTCGATTCATTCAAATCTCACGAAGGGATTAGGATTCCTCTCGATTTTAATTACAGAAATATTTCTTCATTAACCATTGAAGCTCGTGAAAAATTGACTAAATTCAGGCCAGAGACGCTCGGTCAGGCCTCCAGAATTCCAGGGGTTTCGCCTTCCGATGTAACGTCGCTTTTAATATTATTGAGAAAATAACCACGGGTTTCACGTGAAACTGATGACAGGTTTTCTGGTAACGATCCTCGATCGTTTTTCGAGCCAGCCGATTGTTTCAAAAATTGCCGAAACATTACGATCAAGCCGATCTTACGTTACTATTAGTGGACTGAAGGGCTCCTCTATAAGCCTGTTTTCTGCCAATCTTTATAAACAATTTAAAAACCCGATTCTAATCGTTGTAAAAGATTCAACTGAGGCGGAAGACCTTCGAGATGACATGGAATCTTTAGTCGGTTCTGCGATGGTCTGCTACCTTCCCGACCGCGTATCCCGACCAACGCTTTTTTCTGAATTTGACACAACATACACCTACTTTTTACATGACACTATCAACAAATTGACTACGCTAAAAAATCCGATTATTATTTCCACTTTAAACGGACTTTCAACACCATTTCCCGAAAAGGAGGCCTATCGGTCAAATCTTGTTTTCCTTGAAGTGGGAAAATCTTTTTCGCGCGATGCTTTTATTAATCAAATGGTTGATTTTCACTACAATCCTGTCGATGTTGTCGAATATCCTTTTGACTTTGCCGTTAAGGGCGGTGTCATCGATTTTTTCCCCCCATCTTCCCGCCATCCATATCGTATCGAATTCTTCGATAACGTTATCGAATCAATCCGAACATTTAACACTGACGACCAATTGTCAATTGCTCGTGTTAATCGCTGTGCGCTTTACCCGAATCCAGATTTTCCCCGTGGGCAAAAAGAGTCGGCGACTCTATTTTCGTATTTATCTAAAGACGCCATAATCATTCTTCCGCATTACGAAACATTGCTTTCATCTGCAGAAAAATTTGATCTCTCTTTTACAACCACTCCTTCTTACAAGAACATATTCCTCTATGATGTTGCCGATGCACAATTTAATTTCAAAATTTTTCAGCCATCCTTTTATCAGGGAAGCATCACTTTTTTTAAGGAACATCTTGTTCGAATTTTGGAAAAACACCAACAGCCGACAATCGTCATCCTTTCCGGCAATCCAAACCAAACAAACCGCCTTAAAATCATATTGGACACCTTTCCAATAATTCTCTGTGATGGAACGCTATCTCATTCTCTCGAGATTCCCGATTTAGACCTATTCGTCTATGTTGAACATGAGCTTTTCTCAAGACAGCGCCAATCAAATGTTTTCAGAAGCGTCGCATCCGAGACTGATCTCCAAAAACTTGATCCGGATAATATTTCTTTTGGCGACATTATGGTTCATTTGAATTATGGAATTGGTCGTTTCGTCGGACTGAGAAAAATTACCGCATTCGGTTCAATTCGTGAGTGTCTGGTTCTTGAATATGCTGACAAGGCGCGTGTTTTCGTTCCTCTCGAAAAATTGAAGTTCGTTCAGAAGTACAAAACTTCCGAATCTTACTTCCCTAAATTGAATCACCTTGGCTCAAAGGAGTGGGAAAAGACCAAGACGATAACGGAGAAATCCCTTGAATATTTTTCGCAAGAAATCATCCGTTTATATGCATCGCGCTTGCAATCTTCAGGCTTTTCTTTTAATCCGGATTCCGAATTGCAGATCGAGATGGAATCCGAGTTTATGTTTGAGGAAACACCCGATCAAGCCACCGCCTCCGAAGAGATCAAGCGAGATATGGAAGCGCCCCGCCCAATGGACCGATTGCTGTGTGGAGATGTTGGGTTTGGCAAGACAGAGGTCGCCATTCGCGCCGCTTTCAAGGCGGTAGATAACTCTAAACAGGTTGCCATTTTAGTTCCAACAACCATTCTTGCCGATCAGCATTTTCATACATTTTCCGAACGCATTGCCAATTTTCCCATTCGAATAGGACTCCTTTCCCGCTTTGTCGATTCAAAGACAATAAAACAAACCATTAGGGCAATATCCATCGGAACGGTCGATATTGTTATCGGAACGCACCGCTTGCTATCTGAAGACATCCATTTCAAAGATTTAGGGTTATTGGTTATTGATGAAGAGCATCGGTTTGGCGTTAAGCATAAGGACAAGATCAAATCTTTCCGCAACAACGTCGATGTGCTTTCGCTCTCTGCCACACCCATTCCCCGTTCAATGCATTTCTCCCTCATCGGTGCTCGTGATTTTTCCCAAATCAACACGCCGCCGAAATCCCGACTTCCAATATTTACTGAAATTATCACATTCGACGAAAATCTTATTAAGACCGCTGTCTATCGGGAAATTGCACGCGGCGGACAAATATACTTCGTCCACAACGAAGTCAAAACCATCGAAGTGATGACAAGCCAGTTGCAGGCGCTTTTCCCAGAATTATCCATTCGTTTTGCGCACGGACAGATGACGGAAAAAGTTCTTGAACCCATAATGAAAAATTTCATCAACCAGAAAATCGACATTTTGGTTACAACGGCTATCATCGAATCCGGCATCGACATCCCAAATGTCAATACGATTTTTATTCACCGAGCACAGAATTTCGGATTAGCCCAATTATACCAATTGCGAGGACGTGTCGGTCGGAGCAATCGCCGCGCTTATGCGTATTTGATCGTCCCCAATCAGAATGCGCTGAGTCCGGACGCCATCAAGCGACTTCAAACAATTAAACGATACACATCACTCGGGTCCGGCTACTCCATTGCGCTTAAAGACCTAGAGATTCGAGGTGCGGGAAATGTTTTCGGCACCGAACAAAGTGGAAATATTAACGCTGTCGGCTATTCGATGTACGTTCAGATTCTAAAGGATGCCTTAGCCGCGGCAAAAGATGCTGAATTCGGAACGAAAATATCCCTTACGCCGGCCCCGCAAGACGTTGAAATCACGTATCCAAAACCTGCGTTTCTACCTGAAGATTATATATCGTCTTCTTCTATGCGACTTCAATATTATCGTCGCTTGACGGAGGCAAATACGCTACCAGAGTTGAAAAAAATCGAGAGTGAAATTCGGGATATTTTTGGTTATGTGCCAGAAACTGGTGAAAATTTTCTGGGTTTATCTCGCATTCGAATCGCCGCATCCGAATTGGGAATCAATAAGATAGTGTTTAAAGATTCTGTCGTTGAAATCTCTTTTGTTGACGCCAATCCATTTAACAATGACATTGATTTAATTGAGTCGATCAGAAATGCAACCCGAAATATCGGCTTTGCATATAAATTTCTCCCGTCAGACGAATTGAAACTACTCTTATTTATCAATCGTCCGGATCCGTTATTATCTTTAAAACATTTCTTGGATGTCCTGAAGGAGGCGATTAATTTATGAAGTTTTGTTATAGTTCTATTTATGAGGTCCCGGTATGAATCGTCGTTTTTCCGCTCTGGCAATATCTCTGATGGTTTTTCTGATGAGCACAGAGTCTTGTGGCTGGATCGTCAACCCAACTACCGTTGTCAGGATCAACACACAATGTGTTACCAAAGAGACGTTTGATCGGATTGTTCCACCTTCTGAATTCTCTCTCTTGTCGAAGCAACAGAAGATTGATCGGGTCGTTTCTTTTTCTAATTCAGAACTCCTCTATTATGACGCCATCAAGAAACATCTTGATCGCGACGCCTCAATCGTCCGGCGAATCAAAGATTTCACCCAAGAAAATATGGTTCAAATCTATTTGAATCACATGGTACTCGACTCGATTATCACCGAACAGTCATTGCGCGACGCTTACGAAAGATTACCCTTGGAATATCGCCAATACCACACGTTCTCCAGTGTAAAAAACGAGTTGAAAGAAAATGCCATCAAATATTCCCGCCCTCAAATTCAGCAAGCTTATCTGAATTTTTTAGAAGAGCTGAAGTTCCAAAATGAACTGCTGATTAATGAGAAAAATTTGAATCAACTTTTATCTTCTTTTACCGACTCTCTCAAATATTACCAATCTATTAATAAACCGGCAACCTATGTAGGAATTTTTAATAGCATTCAAACCAATTCGATTGTTGCTACAACCAAATCAAAGAGTTTCGATAAAAACTGGTACGTTGAAAAATTGTCAAGCAATGCTGAAAAAATCCCGCCGAACATTGGCTCCTTTGAAACCGCAAGTTATATCCTTGAGACAATAATTTTAGGTGAAATCATCAGCGACAACGCTCGCGCCTCAAAAATCGATCGGGATAAAGAGTTCGTTACGGCGCTGCACGATTTCAAACACCGTATCATTCTTAATCTTTATCGAAATAGAGAAATCGAAAGCCGCATCGCACTTTCCAACGACTCTTTGTTGGCGTTTTATAACAAGTATCCGTCTCAATATCTCTCTGCGCCGACGGCGGAGGTTTGGGAAATTTTCATCAAAGATAAAGCGAAAGCAGAACGGTTATTGGACTTAGCCATGTCTGCTAAAGATTTCCCGTCATTTGCCGCCAAACATACCGAGCGCCTGACTTTTGCAACAAATCAGAAAGCCTATCTTGGCTTTATCAATCGCGATCAATACGCCGGTATTGGTAAAAAAGCTCAAACCGTTCCAGAAAACACGGTGTTTAACGAATTAATTCCAAGCGGACTTGGTTATTCGATCATCAGGATCGGTAAAAAGAATCTTACGGAACCCCAACCATTTGACGCCGTAAAAGGCAGAGTACAGAATGATTTTTTAGCCGATACGAAAGCAAGAATGGAAAAAGCGATTATTAAGAAACTGAAACGTAAATATACAGTTAAGATTTACTGGAAGGTATTGGGAATGGATGTAAAGAACAAAGAGGTAGAATAGTGAGAAAATTTTTCCTTTTGGCGTTAATCCCACTTCTTTTTTCTTGCGGAACGCATAGTGATAAAAATAACGTAATTGCTCGCGTCGGAAAATCTGTTCTAACTCAAAAGGATTTGGAAAAAATGATTCCGGAGGCTTTAGAAAATTTTCCCATAAGCGAAAATTTTGTCAACTCGTTGGTTTCCAACTGGGTTCGCAAAGAAACGTTGTATCAGAAGGCTAAAGAATACCATTTTGACCGTGACGAATACTTACGTGTTAAGACAGATAATTTTTTACGTGATCTGACCATCGACTCTTACATACGCTACATTCTTCAAAATAACATCAAGATATCCGAAGTGGAAATCGACAATTACTACACGATGAATAAGAATAGTTTTGTACGAGATAAAGATGAAGCAAAGATTTCTCACGTAATTGTAAAAAACTTTGACGAGGCGCTAAAAATCAAATCAACTTTGGTTAATAGAGATTCTGAGGAGTTAAACAGCCTATTCAAAAAATATCCATTCGAGACAAAAGTTATCCGGCGGGGCGAATCTCTTACCGAGCTCGATAAAACGATCTTTACCAGTAGCCCAAAACAGGTTTGCGGACCAATTACATCTGATTATGGTTTTCATATCATCGAGATTTTGGGAATTTACAAATCCGGATCTACTCATCCCGAAGAGGATGTTCGTGATGAAATCATTCAACGCCTCACTGAGCAGAAAATCCAAGAAGAATACAGCCAACACGTCGATAGTTTATTATCGTCGGCTAATTATGAAATTAATCAAAAAAATATTTCTAAATATTTAGGAAAACAATGAAAATTAAATGTTTTTTACTGTTATTACTTTTTTCTTATTTCTGCCAAGCTCAGGAATTAATTGATGGCATTGCCGCAATCGTGGGCGAAAATGTTATTTTAAAAAGCGAATTCGATCAATTTGCTCGTCTGAATGCATCTCAACTTCACATCGACCCAACCAAAGATACTGAAAAATATCTCGAATTGTTAAAGCGATCGCTGGATGCACTTATTGATGAAAATATTCTTTTGGAACAGGCAAAAATCGAAACAATTGAAGTAAAAGACCGCGATGTTGAAAACACCTTGAATCAGCAAATAGAAAATATGATCGCTCAAGCGGGTTCCAAAGAAGCCGCTGAACAAATTTTAGGAAGTTCGATCAGTAAAATAAAAAGGGATTATCGATCCGTTATAAAAAACCGACTAATTGTCGAAAAACTTCGGTCTGAAAAATTTCAGAAAACCACCGTCAGTCGCCGGGAAATCAATACCTTTTACCAAACATATAAGGATTCTCTCCCGAAAATACCGCCGACACTTGATTTCAGCCATATTCTAATCCTCATCAAACCCGGAGAAGCTGAAGATGCCAACGCTATTAGCCTCGGTGACTCTCTGTTAACTGCAATTAAATCAGGCGAAGATTTCTCTCTATTAGCAAAAAAATACTCTGACGATCTTGCAAGCGCTACCTATGGCGGCGATCTTGGGTACATCAAGCGTGGCGGTTTTATTAAGGAATTTGAAGAGGTTGCGTTTTCTCTCAATCCGGGTGAAATCAGCACGCTTATTAAGACAACCTTCGGTTATCATATTATCCAGACAATCGATCGAAAAGGTGAAAATATCAATGTGCGACACATTTTGATTAAACCGAAATCTTCTGAACAGAATATAATCAAATCAAAGGCTTTTGCAGATAGTATTTATAATCTTATAGAAAATGGCTTGGTTTTCGACTCCGCCGTCGTGCGCTACAGCGATGATCCTGATGCAAAAATTACAAAGGGTAGAATTCGCCGAATCCCAAAAAATCAGATACAACAGGAAGAATTTATAACCGTTTTAGATAGTCTAAGAAGCGGACAAATAAGCCATGTTTTTCAAACAATGTTAGGTTTTCATATTTTGCGATTGAATGCTGTTTATGACGATACATGGACAACGCTTGAACAGTGGGCTTTAGAATATAAGAAAAATCAATTATACCGTGAATGGGTTAGTAAACTCCGATCTCAATTTTTCATCGATATAAAATAGGTTATTAAGTTGTTAACAACATTTTTATTTTTCGTTGATTAGTCATATTTATTTTTTACAATTTTAATTCAGTCTACATAAGTTCTCTTTAGAATAGGTTAATAACATTTTATTAACATGATTGTTTACAACTTTTCTCCCTCAAATTGCCCTTAGAATTACTACTTATAAACAAATTAACATATTTAATAACATAATCAACTTTTTTATTTCTTCATATAAAACTATTCATGATATATTCCTATGTGACAAAGATTTCTCATTTAAGCAATACACAAAAAAAAGTCAAATTCATAATTAGTAAAGTTCTTGTTTTAGACTAAACTTTTTGGTAAAATTATCTGACGATAAAGTTCTTAAAAATGGGAGGTCATAAAATGCAGTTTTCAGTCAATAAAAATACCCTTCTTTCAAACATCCAAAAAGTGTCCAAAGTATCGCCTTCGCGTTCAACGATGCCTATTCTGAATAGCATTTTATTTGAAGTCGAACAAAATAAACTGACGCTTAGGACTTCCGATATAGAAATAACTATGTCAATATCGGTTGAAGTAAAAGGAATTGAGGATGGATCTATAGCAATTCCATCAAGAATGATTCTCGATATTATCAATGAACTTGATGATAGTGATATTGAAATTAAAACAGACGGAGACGCAAGTATAACTATTACCTCATCTCACGGTGTTTATAAAATTCCAGGAAGACCCGGAGATGAGTTTCCTTCCACGCCAAAAATCAGTCTCATGAATTATGTAACGATTAATAATAAACTGTTAAGTCGATTAATTCAAAAGTCTATTATTGCAGTTAGTAAAGATGAATTGAGACCCTCATTAACCGGTGTGTTTTTTCAAATTAAGGAAGGAGAAATAAGCGCTGTTTCTACTGATGGTCATCGACTGGTTTGTATGGTAAATAAAGGATTTAATAATCAGAATTT
>PEYN01000197.1 GCA_002774355.1 Candidatus Marinimicrobia bacterium CG08_land_8_20_14_0_20_45_22
AATGCGTCGGGTGTATTACCACGGGAACAATACTTAGACGTCGTAAAATTCAGTATCGAAGGTTTACCGCTTGAAGTTGAACCTGAACCGTTTGCCAACGGTATCATTTATACTAGAATCGAAGAGGAAAAAGGATCTGTTTCTAAAAATTTTAGACTTAATCAGAACTTCCCAAATCCGTTCAACCCGACGACGCAGATACGTTTTGCGGTACCGGAGAGAAGTGACGCGACGTTGACCATATACAATGCATTGGGACAGATGGTCAACAAGGTTGCATTCACGAATCTGAGCAACGGTGTTTACAGTTACTTTTGGGATGGAAAAGACATGCGCGGTAACAACGTGGCATCGGGTGTTTACCTGTATGAACTCAGGGCGGGCGACAAGTTCCGCGACCTGAAGAAAATGGTCCTGCTGAAGTAAGTAGTTTCTTGATGAGAGCGGGGAGCAATCCCCGCTCTCTCTTTTCTTTTGAATTGTTTTTTTCTCAAAATAAAGCGGCAAACGAAGGGAGTCACTCATGAATATCACTGACTATATCATCCTGATCATTTATTTAATTGGCATGTTGTATGTTGGATTTTATTTTGAGAAAAAAGCGTCAGCCGGCATCGATGCGTATTTCCTGGGAAATCGTTCGCTGTCATGGTGGTTACTCGGTTCTTCCGGCATGTCCGGAAATTTTGATGTGACCGGAACGATGATCAATACGGCGTTCATTTTCGCTATCGGAGCCGCCGGTTTTTATATTGAATTCAGAGGCGGTGTCACGTTGATTATGGCATTTTTATTAGCCTTCATGGGAAAATGGAATCGGCGCGCGCGCGTCATGACAATTGCTGAATGGATGTTCTTCCGGTTTGGCGATCGGCGCGACGGGCACATTGCCAGGATTATCGGCGCCGTTTCGCAACTAGTTTTTGCCGTTGCGATGGTGACTTATTTCGTCATCGGTTCCGGTAAATTCTTTGCCGAATTTTTCAACATTCCTCCAATGCTCGGAATAAGTCCCGATATGCTGGCGGCTATCGGATTGATTATCCTGACAATGGGTTATACCGTTTCATCCGGGCTTTATGCGGTCGTGTGGACTGATTTTATCCAGAGCGTAATAATTTTCTTCACGATTGCGTTTATCGCCGTGATGGTTTTCACTAAAATTCCTCTTCAAGATAAATTTAAAATTTCCTATCCGCTAAGGCCGGGAGAATATAAAGAAGAAATCGCCAAAACTGATTGGCCAAAGATTTCACAAGACCTTCCATCGGACTCTTTGCGATTGGTATATATAGCGCCGAATAATCAATCGATTTCGATAATCGTCAATAAAGAGACAATCGATAAACAACTACTGTCATTACCGGAAAAATTCGAGGTTGAATTCAGCGTCAAACGAAATCAATTCCAATCCAAATCCGTAACCCGCGAACAATGGACTGACGTTAAGCCGCGATGGAACCTGAATTTTCCGAAACACGCCGATTATTCTATCTATAATTTCTTCGGGATCGCGATTCTTTTCTATCTCCTGAAAGTATTTCTGGAAGGAAGCGGCGGTACCGGCGGCTACATGATTCAACGGTATTTTGCCGCGAAAAGTGACCGCGAAGCCGGACTGCTTTCCCTTTTCTGGACGTTTCTGCTCTCTTTCAGATGGCTATTCATCGGTTCGATTGCGATTCTGGGCATTTACTATTTTAATAATATCGACACGAGTATTCAGTCGATGGATCCGGAAAAAGTCCTGCCAATTGTCATACACCAGATGATTCCGAAAGGATTGAAAGGGCTGATGGTTGCCGGAATGATGGCGGCGGCAATGTCAACTTTTAGTGCGACGATTAACGCCGGAGCCACTTACTGGGTCAAAGATATTTACCAAACCTACATGAATCCAAAAGCATCACAGCGGAGATTGGTTTGGCATAGCAAGATTTCGTCAATCATCATTGTAATGATCGGCGTCGGTTTCGCTTTTACGATCCGGAACATCAACGAAATATGGGGCTGGATCACGATGAGCATCGGCTCCGGTTTGCTGATTCCATTTCTCGCCAGATGGTACTGGTGGCGGCTGAACGGCTATGGCTTTTCATGGGCCGTAGTCGTTGGAATGACCGCCGCGGTTATCCAAAAATTGGTCTTCCCATATCTGCCGGAATATGTTTCATTCCTGATTATCAACGCAATCGTGGCCATCACATTAGTCGTTGTGACATTATTGACGCCCGCCCCAGAAGACAAGGTGCTGGGAAATTTCTACAATATTACCAAGCCGTTCGGATTCTGGGGGAAATTTAAATCCCGGCTGGAGCCTTCAATGCAGAAAGAATTGACAAGAGAACACAAATTTGACGTTTTCACTCTTTTGTTGGCTGTGCCATGGCAAGTTTGCCTGTTCTTGATGTGGATGACGCTCGTGATGAAGCGATTCGACACATTCTGGATTCTGTTTGGATCGACAACGGTTTTGTCTGTGGCGCTTTACTTCGTCTGGTTTAAGAATTTATCAAAGGACGCGAAGCCCATTGAAAAGGAATTGCTGAAATAAACGGACGACAGAAAACCGGAAATCCGGTGTTAAGCGAGATTTTGTGAAAAGATGAAATAGTCAGGATGTAGATAAACGATGAATTCCTTTTCGGACGATTTGCTGAATAAAATGACCAGAATGGGATTTACTGTCTATGAGGCGAAAAGTTATTTGGGGCTTCTTAAACACAATCCGGCGACCGGCTATGAACTGAGCAAAGAGACGAACGTTCCCCGCTCCGTTATTTATTCCGTGCTGGACAAACTGGAAATGATGGGGCTCGTCAGTTATATTCATGACAAGCCGCGCCGGTACGTGCCACTCTCGCCTAAACAATTACTGTCGAAATTAGAAACAGATTTCTCGACGAAACTCATGACGTTTTCTTCTGAATTGCTGAAGTTCAACAACAAACCGGAAACCGAAGGATTTTGGAATATTAACGGTTATGAATCGCTCCTGATGACCTGCGTTTCACTGATAAGAGAAGCAAAGGAAACGATTTTCATTTCCGGGTGGCAACGCGAAATAAATCGATTGAAAGAGCCATTATTGGCCGCTAAAAAACGCGGTGTGGATATCATTATTTTTTCATTTACGGAGGTTTCCAAATCGCTCGGCCAGGTATTCGCTTATGGCATCGACGAGGAAAAATTATCTTCCATCTGGGACCATAAAATGATTCTCGTGACTGATTCGAGCAATCTTATCATGGGCCCTGCCAACATCGAAAAGCAGGAACAAGCGATCTGGACGCAGAATAAAGCGGTCTTAACCATTGCGATCAACTATATCATTCTCGACATTACACTTTATGGACAACGGATGAAATGCGATATTTCCGATACAGTCGTCAAACTAATGACGAAGCGCGTCGATTATCTGGATCATCTGATCGAACTAAGTATTCCAACCGAAAAGTGAGTCGTATTAATGACCAGATGGAACGCCAATATCCCGAAGAAAATTCTCGCGGTTCTTGGCGGATTAATAATCCTCTTTATCACATTTAAACCGACTATGCAAAACACGACGCAATCGTTGAACGGAAAATGGCTGATGTGGTACGACTCCGAAAATGTCGGGTTGCAGTCCGGATTCGAGAGGTGCGATTTCGACCGCAAAGGTTGGCGCTCCGTTACGATCCCGACATTCTGGGATGATACCAACTATGACGGCGTCGGTTGGTTCGCTCTGAATTTTATCCCGAAACCGTTTTTGAAAAACCATAAAGTCGCGCTGATGTTCGATTCAGTCGATGATAACGCCACTGTATTCCTGAACGGAAAACGTTTTTATGAACATGTTGGTGCGAATGTCAGATTCTTTATCGACGTGACTTCGGAGATGAGAATAGGCGAAGAAAATTTATTGGTCGTTCGGATCGAAGATACGGGCGGAGCGGGAGGAATTAGCGGCAACGTTTCCATTAAAACATTTCAAAACGAGACCGAACTGCTCATGGCCGAATATTCCAAACAGGAAGCGATACCTGTTCCGGAATGGGTGAGAGACGCGGTCATTTATGAGTTATATGTTCGGACGTACAGCGCCGAAGGGACGTTCAATGCCGTCACGGTTGACATTCCACGACTCCAAAAACTCGGCATCAATTGTATCTGGTTCATGCCGATTTTTCCGATAGGAGAAAAGAATCGGAAAGGCACGTTGGGAAGTCCGTATGCGATTCGCAATTTTACAACAGTGAATCCCGAATTCGGAACGGAATCGGATTTCATGAAATTGGTTCAAACGGCGCATCAAGCGGACATTCGGGTGATCATGGACATCGCCTGCAACCATTCGGCGTGGGACAATCCGTGGCTTGCCGAACATCCGGACTGGTACACGCAAGACTTATCTGGAAATATTATCTCGCCGAACGAAGATTGGACGGACGTTGCTGACCTGAATTATGATAATGCCGACTTACGTGAAGCGATGGTTGAGGTGCTTGAATCCTGGGTGAAAAATTTCAACATTGACGGCTATCGGATGGATGTGGCTGAATTGGTTCCAAACGATTTTTGGGAAGAGGTTTTACCGCGGTTACAAAAGATCAAACCGGACATTCTGATGCTCGCGGAAGGCGACCATCCGAGTCTGCATTCGACAGCTTTTCATTTGACTTATGCCTGGAATACGCGGCACATCTTGCATAAAATTCTCGTCGGTGGAAGTCCGGCGACTGAATTGTTCAAAGACCTTGAAAAAGAATATTATCGCTACCCGAAGAATTCGGTTAGGATGCGATTTATCGAGAATCACGATCAACCGCGGTCGGCGAAATATTTCGGAAGAGAGAAGATCAAACCCGCGGCGGCGGTTATTTTTACGCTTCCCGGCGTGCTGATGATCTATAACGGACAGGAAATCGGCGAGAATATCATGCCGTCTCATTTTGAGAAAAGCACGGTGAGATGGAATCGCGCCGATCCGGCAACCGAAAAACTTTTCTCCGAACTGATTGCGCTTCGGCGATCGTCAATCGCTCTCAGGCGCGGTAGTTTTTCACCGTTGATCAACTCATTGCCGGAAAAGATCGTTTCATTCATGAGATTTACCGAAGCGGAAACGATGCTGACCGTCGTCAATATGTCGCCAAAAATCGAATCTTGCGAGATATCTCTTGAAGATGTTTTCCGAAAATCTACAGGTAAAAATCTTCAGTTGAAGCTAGGAAATGCGGAATATTTTGTGAAAAACGATACATTGTCGATTCGTCTAAAACCGGATGAATTTGGTATTTTTGAAATCCATTAAGAGATTTTCCCAACCAACAGGAATCGATCATGAAACCAATTAAAATCCTTGTCATCGCCTTTCTAACCGTTTTGACCGTACGGTTTTCGAGTGCGCAAGTTGTCACGTCACGCCCGTCTTATCCAACAGTCGAAGATTCTATCGTCATCATTTTTAACGCAAAACTCGGCAATCAGGGACTAATGGGCTATACGGGAACCGATGTTTATGCGCACACAGGCGTTATCACCGATAAAAGCACATCCAAAACTGATTGGAAATATGTCAAAGCCACGTGGACAACAAATCTTCCTGAATGCAAACTGAGCAAGGTCGGCGACGACCTCTGGGAATTGAATATCGGAAAAATCCGAAAATATTATGGAGTACCGGAAAGTGACAAGATTCTCAAATTAGCTTTTGTTTTCCGTAATGGGAACGGATTAAAACAGGGAAAAGATGTTGGTGATAAAGACATTTTCCACAGACTTTACGAA
>PEYN01000198.1 GCA_002774355.1 Candidatus Marinimicrobia bacterium CG08_land_8_20_14_0_20_45_22
CAACCCAATCAACCCAATCCAACCCAATCCAACCCTTCCCCATAAACTTTTTCTTGCATTCAAAAAAATCTTATTTTAATTTCATGCCAATGCAAGTTGAAACAGTCAAACGCGCCGGTCTCATTTATTTTAACGGGATGAGACAGGCTATTTAAAAAGGAGCGCTTTGCCCGGCGTTATTTCTGCTCGATATTCTCCATCCTATTTCGTGGGTCGGATGACTTTCGCATGGTTCGATGCAATCCGCATTGTCTCCGACAAAAAGCATTCCTTGTCATACGTTCCTTTAGTAGGTGTATATGCGACTACAATAGAGTCACAAGCAACGGAAGCGAAGTCACAAGCAACAAAAGTAGAGTCGCAAGCGGCGGAAGTAGCGTCACAAGCAACGGGAGCAGGGTCGCAAGCGATGGAAATAGAGTCAAAAGCGACAGAAGCAATGTCACAAGCAATGGAAGTACGGTTAAAAGTGACAGAGATTGAGTCATAAGCCATGGTAGTAAAAAGTTATGCTCTCGTTTTCGTTTTACAGGGATCGATAAAATGATCATAGATAGTTCAAAACAACCAAAAGGAGGTCAAAATGCAGGAAATGATCGGTCTTGAGATTCAGGACGCCGATGTTTTGTTGGTGGCAACGAATAAGTACCAGCCGGAACTGACCGGCGTTGGTTCGACAGAGGCTGAAACTCAGCAATTGTCCGCGACGAAAGTGTCGCTGAACGAGAAGGAACTTACGCATGAGGCGATGGTCAATCATGTTCATCTGTTGACAAATGACCAGAATGTTCTGATTGCTCAAAGTTGGAATGTCATCGGGAAAATCAGAGCGGCGGCGAAGGTTCAGTTCTTTAAGGATAAACTCATGCAGAAAGAATTCCATGTCGGTAGCAAAACACATCAGAAGGTTGCCGGGACGATGACGGAATTATCTTACGTGAAAGGACTGATGACGACGTATGCGACGCAGTTAGCCACCCGAGGCATCGGCGCGGCGGATATTACCGGGTTGAACGCCTGTTATGATGGTTTGCAGGCAAAAGACGCCGAACAGGAGAACGCCAAAAAGTTACAGACAACATTCAGAAACGAGCGCGACACGTTGTTAAAAGACATGAAAGATATGAAAAGTAAAATCCGCGGGTCGGCGGCAATTTGTTTCAGAGGAAATCCGGACATCCTGAACGAATTCAAATCCATTATCAAGAAAAAATCGGCAAAGAAAACGGATACGGATACATCGACCGATAATCCAACTGCCGGCTGAGGGGAACTTCCCGTAAGTCATTAGGTATTCCCCGCCGTTTGCGGGATTCGGTCTTTCGTCATTCAGGCATTTTATCTCTCGTCCGTATTTATTGCCACTACTTTTAAGTCGTGGATTCAATTCGCGCGATAATAACTCCGGACTTTAGTCCGTCATTCTGGGCTGAAGCCCAAACTTTTTCTCGGAATTGAACAAGATTCTTCGTCGCCAATGACTGTCAGGCATTTGATTATTCGTGGATTCCTGTCCGGTAATCGTGTTGCTACACGATTTGCACGGCTCCTCAGAATGACAGCATGGATTCACCATATCCACGCGCTAAAGCACGTGGCAATTGTGACATTCCAATAAAAAAAATCTGAAACATATGTCTCATTCTTATTCGTCTTCTTTCGTCTCTTTTCGTGGTCATCTCTTTCTTTTTCCGGCTACGGAACCCGAAATTCTTTTACTATTGTTTTATTTTGTATAGCAGGTATCCGCCGATACAAAGAAATACGATGTTGCCGAGCCAGACGGAAAGCATGGGCGTGACAATGCCTTTATACCCGAGAACCTGTCCGAATTTTACAAATCCGTAGTAAATAAAAATGATCAGTAGACTCATTCCCGCTCCGAAACTGATGCCTTTTTGTTGTTTCATCGCCGCTAATGGCAATCCGAATAAAATGACGATCAGATTGGTGAACGGAAAGGCGAACTTGAAATGGCGATTCACTTCCCATTTCCGCGGATCGTTGCCGCTTTCGCGCAATCGCTGAATAAAATAGGTCAATTCGGAATAACGCATCGTTTCCGGATTCAAGCCTGCTTTGACGATGTCGTCCGGTCTGAGGTGAAATTCCATCAATGAGTCGGTAAAAATCGCTGAAACTAACTCATTGCCTTTTTCGTCGAACGAGCGAATCTTGAAGTCAAACAACCGCCATTTTTTCTCTTCCGGGATCCAGACCATTTTCCGAACATCGATCCGGCGTTTGAGGATATGGTTTTCGATATCCTGAATCGTTACCGATGAAGCCGTATTGTCTTTGACATTAAAAACGGAAATCACGATGTTGCAGGTTGGCGAATCCTGATGCATGATATTGGTGAAGATCGTTTTGGTGAAATTGCGAGAGCGCTTGAGGTTGTTTTGCTCAATTTCCGCTCGAATACGGGAGGTGGGAATGACGACGCTATCCTGAAAGAAAAAGGAACCGATGCTGAACAGAAGTCCGGTGAAAAGTAGCGGAATTGAAAGTCGGTACAGGCTGATTCCGGAAGATTTTAGCGCCGCCAATTCGTTATGTTTGGAGAGTGTTCCGATCGTGAAAACGGATGCAAGTAGAAGAGCCATCGGAATGGCAATATCGACGTAATATGGTAATTGATAGAGATAAAACGTCGCGATGAGCCGCCCATGCATCTGAGCTTTCAGGAATTTGTCCATTTTCTCAATGAGGTCAACGATGTTGAAAATCGCCAAAAACGCCAGTAAAGACAGAATGAAAAGCAGGAAAAATTTCCGGAGTACGTATCGATCTAATAGTTTCACTTCAATCATCGCCTGAAATCTAAAACGTCCGGATCGCTTAATCCAAGCTTTTCTCTTAGGCTTTAGCAGAAAATTGAATAATATTACCACCGTGAGATTCTCTTGGAATTTTTAAATCAGCGATAATGTAGCAGGGTGAATTCGATTATGAACGAAGCCAAACCGACTCTCTCCTTCTGGAAAGCTATCACTCCGATCATTTATCTCGGTATTGCGCTGATCGTAACGCTGAAATTTTGGGACGGCGATCCGCATTTGCCGATCCTTTCCGCGGCGATCCTTTCCGCCGTCACCGGAGTCCTTTCCGGTTTCAAATGGAAAGAAATAGAAGCGGGCATCGTGAAGACGATCAGCATGTCTATGTCGGCGATTCTGATCCTGATGATTATTGGAATGATCATCGGTGTTTGGATTCTCGCCGGGATCGTGCCGACCATGATCTACTATGGTTTAAAGATTCTCACGCCGAGCATTTTCCTCGTCGCCACCGCATTGATTTGCGCGGTTGTTTCGACGGCAACCGGCAGTTCATGGACGACGGCTGGAACGGTTGGAATAGCGTTGATCGGCGTCGGGCAGGGCTTTGGCATTCCACTTCCGATTGTTGCAGGGGCGATCATTTCCGGTTCATATTTCGGCGATAAAATGTCACCGTTGTCAGACACGACGAACCTTGCGCCTGCGATGGCCGGCGCGACGCTTTTCGATCACGTCCGGCACATGTTTTATACAACAACGCCGAGTCTGATCATCGCGCTCATTCTTTACGGTATTATTGGAGCGAGATATTCCGGCAATGATCTTGAATTCCATACGATTGATGTGATATTGTCCGGCATCGCGCAAAAGTTTACGATTTCCGTCTGGCTCTTTTTGCCGCCGCTACTCGTCATCGCGATGGTTGTTTTGAAAGTGCCGGCGATTCCCGGTTTGATGGGCGGAACGATTCTCGGCGCACTTTTTGCCGCCGGATTTCAAGGTTCGTCGATGACCGAAATCATCAGATCCGCACACTACGGATTTGTTTCTCAGACCGGAGTTGCTTCGGT
>PEYN01000199.1 GCA_002774355.1 Candidatus Marinimicrobia bacterium CG08_land_8_20_14_0_20_45_22
GGCTTCTTTTAATTAATCAAAAGGTTCTGTTGTCTTACTGTAGCGAGTTGATTCTGGCATCGAAACTGATTGCCGATTTTATTTACACAAAACGCGGTTGGAAGTTGCCTAAACACAATGTGTTACTAAATGGCGCCGACTTGCCAGAGCCAATCACGCCGGACGAAAAAGCCGCCATCTGCAAGCAGTTCGATGCGGAAAACCGACCGTTCTTTCTCTACTCAGGAAGCCTTTATCGCTGGTACGACACACTCGGTCTTGTCAAGGCGTTTCATTTCGCACTGCATCGCCGACCGGATTTGAAATTGGTCGTTATTGGTTCTGGCGACGCCGAACGCGAAATGCACCAATATATTCAGATTAATCATCTTGGCGATTCAATCCTTTTGACTGGAACGATGGCGCATGACATCTTGCAAAAAGTCATTCAGGCCGTAGATTTTTGCATCGTTTATTATCCGGGCGAACCGACTTACTTTGGCACTTCAACGAAAGTCACCGAATACATGGCGGCCGGTAAACCGGTAATTTCGACGCCGCACATGCTGGAAATCATCGAAGATGGCATCACCGGATTTATGACAAAAGGCTCTTCACCCGAAGAGTTCGCCGCCAAACTGATCGAAGCGGTTCAAAATCCCGAACTGGCGCGAAAAGTCGGTGAAAACGCCCGGGTTCAAATTGCATCCCGGTTTTTGTGGAAACATTACATCCGGCAGTTAGTGGGCATTTATCGATCGGTGCTTGATTGAGAGGCTTTTAATATGTGCGGTATCTGCGGAATATATCATCAAGGTAAAATCGAAGTCAGTCCGGCACAAATCTGCCGGATGCGCGATTTGATGATCGAACGCGGGCCCGATTCCGCCGGCTATGAACTTCTGCCGGAAATCGCTCTGGGTCATCGGCGGCTTAAGATCATCGATCTCTCGGATAAAGCCAACCAGCCGATGACCAATTCAGACCGCAGTATCTGGACGGTTTTCAATGGCGAGATCTACAACTACCGCGAACTCCGTCAGGAATTACTCGCTGGCGGCTACCACTTCAACTCTAATTCCGATACTGAAGTGCTTTTGCATGGTTACGCGGAATGGGGGACCGAATTATTCCGCAAGATTACCGGCATGTTCGCCATTGCCATTTACGACTCCCGGAAGCAACAACTGATTCTCGGCCGCGACCGGGTCGGCAAGAAACCACTCTACTACGCTGATAAATCCGGTGTGATATATTTCGCCTCGGATATTAAGGTCATTACTTCAGTTTTACCTTCCCAGCCCATGGTCAGCCTGCCGGCATTGGACTGCTACCTGCACCATATCGCCGTTCCCGATCAACATACTATTTTCGAAGGTATCCGGAAAATCAGTCCGGGTTCTTTTCATATATTCTCAGAAAATGGTCAGGTTGCCACGACCTACTGGGAATGGGATTATTCCCACAAAGTCGTCAACGATGAAGCCACCATTTTGCAGACCTGCGAAGAATTACTCATTCAGGCCGTAATGCGCCGGACGATCAGCGACGTGCCGATCGGCACCATGCTCAGCGGCGGTGTGGATTCCAGCCTCATTACTGCCATTTTATGTCGGAATGCCACCCGGCGAATTAAGACTTTTACAATGGGTTTTAAGAATTATCCGATGGAGGACATTCTCGCCGCGCGGGAAGTCGCGAAATTATACGACACCGATCATACCGAACTGATTTTGGACCACAATGTCACCGAAAACCTGCTGGAACTCGTCTGGCAGTTCGGCGAGCCGTTTGCCGATTCCTCGGCGATTCCCACTTATTTAATTTCCAAAGCCGCCCGCCAATACATCACCGTCATGCTGACCGGTGACGGCGGTGACGAAGCTTTCGGCGGTTACGGCCGGACGATCGTCCCCCGCAATGCGCAGATTTTCTCCCGGATAATTCCGCCCTTTCTTCATCCGTTGATCGGTAATATTTTAGGCGGTTTGGCAATTAATCCTGAGAGCGATTCGGTACTCGGTAAGGCTTTGTATTATATTGATTACCTGAAAGGTTTCCCTTACGAAAGCTTTTATAATACGATGGGATTTCACAAATACCGGACTTCTTTATGGAATCCGGAATATCTGTCCCGGATTACCGATCATAATCCGCTCCACCCTTTTCATGAAAATTTCAATAAAGTCAAAGGACTGAATCCAATCGATCAGGTATTGTTCACGGATGGCATGACCCGCCTCGTGTACGATTATTTAGTTAAAATCGACCGGGCAACCATGGCCAATTCAATCGAATGCCGTTCACCATTTCTCGATACGGCTCTGCTGGATTATGTCGCTAAAATTTCCCCAAAATTAAAGTTTAAAAATCATCAGACTAAATATCTCCTGAAGAAGATCGCGGAAAAATATCTGCCCAAAAAACTCCTTTACACCGAAAAACGCGGGTTTGGCGTTCCGGTCGACCGCTGGATTCAAAACGATCTGAGTGGAATATTCGAAACGGTTGTTTTCAACCGCTATGCCCGGCAACGCAATTATTTCAATTATGACTTCATCCATAAGATTTGGAGTGACCAGCGTACCAGTGTAAAAGATCATAAACACCGTCTCTGGTCGCTGTTTTGGCTAGAACTGTGGCAATTGATGTTTGTCGATAAAATCATCACGCGCGATATGCCGCTTAGGGAAGTTGAACGAATCCTGAAATGAAAAAAATCAACGTTCTGCATATTATTGGAAGTTTACAGGTCGGCGGTGCTGAAAAATCGCTGCTCTTACTTTTGCAAAATATCGACCGTGCGCAATTCAATCCGGTCGTTGTGACCATGTATTCGGACGACATGAACGATTTTTTCTATGACGATTTCCGCAAATTGAATATTCCTCTCTACCATCTGCACCTGAAATCCTGGCGGGATGTCGCTACTTTCCGGGAGTTACGGAAAATCATCCAGCGGCATCATATCGACATCGCCCATTCGCATTACGGCTTACTGGAATTTTTCGGGACGCTTTTCGCGCGGCTGGCCGGCGTCCGGCATTGCGTTTATACCAAACACAACCTGCGGATCAAGACTGATTTGCCTTTCCAACTCGGGCGCATCCTGCTCAATCGCTTTTTAGCTGAACGAATATTTTCCATTTCGCGCACCGTCACTGAACATTTAGTGAAAACTGAATTCGCGCGGAGCAATTGCATCCGGCTCGTTTACAATCCGGTCGAAAATCCGGTTCTGCTCAATACTAGACAAATCACCGCACTAAAACATGAATGGCAAATTCCCGAAAAGAGTTTTATTATCGGAAACACCAGCCGATTTGATCCTTTTAAGGGATTCGATATTTTCTACCTGACGCTGAAATATCTGCAGGAAATGGGTATTCTCGCGCACGCAGTAGTCATGGGCAATGCGACTAATCAGACAGAACACCGCCGGATCATCGCGGAGAACAATCTTCAGAACTTTGTCACGATTCTGCCGTTTCAAAAAGACCTTAGCCGGGTGTACCCGCTGCTTGATTGTTACCTTTTTCCCTCGATTCATACGGAAGGTTTCGGGATCGCCCTGCTGGAAGCGATGAGTTACGGTCTGCCGGTCGTCGGCCTTAACATCGGCGTTATTTCCGAGATCATCCACAACCGGCACAACGGGCTTTTACCGTTTCCGGCTAATTGGGAAAAGACCTTTGGAGGCGACAAAGCAACGGCTGCAAAAGCTCTTGCTCAGGCTATCGCCGAATTGCACACCGATCCGGAATTGTACCGAAAAATTTCTAATAATGCGAAGGTCACCGCGGAAAAATATTCGGTTGCGAATTTTGTTAATAAATTGGAAGCGGTATATTTGGAATTAGTCCGATGAAAATCTTAGTACTCACCGATCTCTTCCCGACACTGCAAAATCCCAACCACGGAATTTTCATCTATCAGTGGGCATTTCATCTGGCGAAAATGTGCGACATGACAGTTTACCAGGTCATTTTTCAGGAGAAAGATAAACCGATCGATAAAGTCATGACGGATCGTTTCCGCGAAATTTACCCGCAAAGCCAGCCGTTTGTCTGGATTCAGCGTCCGAAAACCATCAGCCGGTTCGATCGCATCTGGCGGCGTTCGCGGCAATTTTACAAACAAGCTGAAAACGACTTGGCGGAATCGATCGGCGAATTTGATATTATCATCGGTCAGATGGGTTGCCCCGGCGGATATGCGGCGGTTAAATTGGCAAGGAAATATGGCAAACCTTCGATTGTCGGATTGAGGGGCTCTGATGTAACCAGCTATTTGAAAATACCAATCTTAAAACGGCAGGCTAAATGGACCTATTTACACTGCGACCGGATTGTGACTGTTTCTGAAGATTTGAAAAAGCAACTATCGTACTTAAAGATTAATTCAAAGAAAGTGTCTGTTATAAGAAACGGAATCAATCCAATTTTTCAGATTACAGATAAGGCCTTATCCAGAAAAAAATTAAATCTGCCTGATAAACCAATCATTTTATTCGTGGGATATCTAATTCCGCCCAAAGGTGTAAAATATCTGATTAATGCCATATTAAAAATGAAGAGACATCCCGATTGTCAGTTATATTTAATTGGAGAAGGTGATGAGGAAGCAAATTTAAAAAAATTAACCGTTGAAAGAGATACGTCAGATCGTGTTTATTTTATTGGTGAAGTTAACCAATCTGACATGGTTACCTGGTACAATGCCACAGATCTTTTTTGTCTACCAAGTCTTCGGGAAGGAATTCCGAATGTAATGCTCGAAGCTTTAGCTTGCGGAATACCTGTCGTTACAACCGATATTGGAGACAATAGCAAAATCATTAACGAAAACAACGGTGTATTAATATTACCAGAAGATGCCAATCTTTTAGTTAAAGCTATTGAAAAGACACTATCTCAAAAATGGAACCGGGAAGTAATCCATCAATCAGTTGCAGGTTTTAATTGGGAAAAAAACAGCAATACTTATTTTGAGACGATAAGCCGCACGATCGAAGCTCATTTAAAGTGACGATGAAAAACCAAAAACTGACTACTTTCTATTTTTGTTTCGAGGGTTTCAGCCGACTCGGCAATATCAATAACCACATCCGCGAAACCGTCAGTTGGCTGGCGAAATTCGGACATAAAGTGCACTTTTTCAATCCGGACATCGTCAAGCCGACATTTGACGCTAAAGTCACTATTCATCCTATCCCAGTAATTAATATACCGCTGCTACGCTGGATAATTTTCGAAGTGCTGGCAGTCGCAAAACCGGTGGTGGCATCGGCAGTCGGCGGTATTCCGGAAATTCTGGCAAATTATTCAGGCGGTTTTCTATGCCAACCAAGCGATCTAAAATCCTTACTTACAGCCACAAATAATGCTCTTAATTATACTGGCAAAATAGCACCGAGCCGGACCTATTCCTGGAATAACAACGCCGAGCTATACCTGAAATTAATCAAGATGGTGAAATAAGGCATGAAACTCATTATTCACAATGCTCGCCATCCTTGGCTCGTAAGAATTTAAAAAGGGCAACTCAAATGAAACTAACTGATATACTAAAAGATTCCAATTACGATCTTTCGCTATTTACAGAAAACGACATCAAGACTCTTGAGGCAAAAATCAAGATAGCCAATAACAAACCTTACGTCGATTGCATCATCCGTGAAAAAGAAGTCCATCTAAAACCGGAAGAAGTCATCCGTCAGCTTTATACCGCAAAACTTATCAACGATTATGATTATCCAAAAAAGCGAATACGGTTTGAGCATCCTGTTCGGTTTGGGAGCACTGAAATAAAATCCGCTGATATTGTTATCCTTGATAAAGATAGTCCAACAACGGCATATATTATCGTTGAAGTCAAGAAACCGAAGCGAACGGACGGAAAAGAACAACTTAAATCGTATTGTCATGCTACTGGAGCTCCTATCGCTGTTTGGTTAAATGGCAAGCAGATTTCTTACTTTAATCGCAAAAACCCGAATTTCTTTGAGGACATTACCAACATCCCGAAAGTGGATCAAACCCTCGAGGACATTTTAAAAGAACGCTTCACCTGGCGGGATTTAATCGTTAAAGACATCCTCTTAAATAACAGAATCACACTCAAAGCCAAAATCGAGGATATGGAAAACGAAGTCCTCGCTAACGCCGGCGTGGACGTTTTCGAGGAAGTATTTAAGCTCATCTTTACCAAATTATACGATGAGAATAAAAGTTATCAGGATAGGGCGGTTATAAACTATTTTCTGAAAAATAAAAATTTGCCTCTGGTGGCTGAACCAACGCCTACTTTCGGAAATACGATGGAACGATCTTTTGATGACATTAAGGCGGCGCTTCGGCAAGTTGATGCTTCATCTTTTCGATTGCTTGAATTCAGGAATACAGGTCAAACCGACGCTCAACTAAAAGAAAAAATTCAACGCCTCTTTGATGAAGCCAAAAAGAAATGGCCAGGCGTTTTTTCCGATGAAAGTAAAATCGATCTCTCGCCTTCGCATTTATCAATCTGCGTTTCCAGCCTTCAGGACGTAAAACTCTTTAATTCTAATCTTCAAGTCATTGATGAAGCCTTTGAATATTTAGTCAGCAAATCCGCAAAAGGCGAAAAGGGTCAGTATTTCACACCTCGCCATGTGATAGATATGTGCGTCAAGATGCTCAATCCCCAACGAGGCGAATACATGATTGATCCCGCCTCCGGCTCCTGTGGATTTACCGTACACACAATTTTTCAGATTACAGGCCATCTTTTTGAAAATACCGAGATTTCAGCGGAAGAAAAAGACGATGTGCTAAAGGTCTTCGGCATTGACTTTGACGAAAAGGTCGTACGTGTAGCTCGCACGCTTAATCTGATCGCCGGCGACGGCGAAACAAACGTCCTGCATTTAAACACTCTTGATTATGACCGCTGGCATGAGAAAGTGAATAATCCCGACTGGCGGGATACTTACGGAGCGGGTTTCAGACGGCTTGAATCCTTAAAAGTGGAGCGTAATTCAAACAAGGAATTCCTCTTTGATATTCTTATGGCCAATCCACCTTTTGCGGGAGATATTAAAGAGTCAAATATCATCCACAAATACGATCTTGGATTTAACGCAAAGAAAAAGCCAAAGTCAAAGGTCGGCCGGGATATTCTTTTTATTGAGCGCAATCTGGATTTCCTCAAGCCCGGCGGACGCCTCGCTATAGTATTGCCTCAAGGCCGGTTTAATAACACCTCTGACAAGGACATTCGGGAGTTTATTACCGGTAAGGCCCGTATTCTTGCAGTCGTAGGTTTGCACGGAAATACCTTTAAACCTCACACAGGCACAAAGACCAGCGTTTTATTCCTGCAAAAGTGGGACGATAAGCTATGCCCTAAAAAAGACGACTATCCCATTTTCTTCGCTGTATCAGACAAATCGGGAAAAGACAATTCCGGCGATTACGTCTATGTCAAAAATGACGACGGCAAGTCCAAGTTAGACAAATACGGCCATTTGGTCGTTGACCACGACCTGCATAATCACAATGGCGAACTGCCGGACGGAATCGCCGAGACATTTATCGACTGGGCGAAGAAAGAAAAAATGAGTTTCTGGAAATAGAAAGACAAAGATTCTCCCTGCGCTGTGGAGAGAATTATCCCTAACAACTGATTATTGAATTGGAGATTTCAATTGGATCAAGAGATTATGCCTACAACGAAGATCGCGATTTTTAGAAAAAATGAAATCCGGAAAACCATACATAACAATGAATGGTGGTTTGTTATCAAGGATGTGGTGGTTGCGCTGACTGATTCCGTGCAACCGGACGGCTACATCAAAGACATGCGCCGACGCGATCATGAACTTTCCAAAGGGTGGGGGCAAATTGCCACCCCCCTTTCCGTTCAGACTCCGGGAGGCTTGCAAAAGCTCAATTGCGCCAATACGGAAGGGATATTCCGTATCATTCAATCCATCCCTTCACCAAAGGCGGAACCGTTTAAACGGTGGTTAGCGCGGGTCGGTTATGAGCGGGTACAAGAAATCGATGACCCCGAACTGGCTACCAGACGCACCCGTGCGCTTTACAAAGCCAAAGGTTATTCAGATGATTGGATAGAAAAACGCATGCGTGGCATCGCCATCCGCGAAGAACTGACCGATGAATGGAAAAGGCACGGCGTTGAGAGAGACAAAGAGTACGAGATACTGACCGCCGAAATATCCAAAGCTGCCTTTGGCTTGACACCGAGTCAATACAAAAAACTTAAAGGCCTTGAACGGCAGAATCTCCGTGATCATATGACGGACCTTGAGATGATCTTTTCCATGCTGGGAGAAGCGGCTACAACCCAAATTACCAAGGTGGAGCATCCGGCCGGTCTTGAGGGGAACCGTCAAGTATCCCGGCGCGGTGGAAATGTGGCCGGTGTAGCGCGGAAGAAACTGGAACAGGAAACCGGTGAAAAAGTTGTGAGCCGACAGAATTATCTGCGAGAACCGCAGAACACGAAACCGACAGAAAAATTGCCGTCTGGGCGAAAAAAGAAAAATTGAACTTATGGACGTAAGCGATGCAAATTTCACTTATCAGAAAAAATAAACTAGAGCGCACGCTTAGGATTGATAGCGAATACTATCAACCAAAGTATTTAGCCATAGAAAAGGCTATTTCGAGACTAAAAAATATCAAACCTTTAACTGATTTATGTAGAGTATCAGATGGCAATCATACGTCAATTGCTGAACATTTTAATCTTGACGAAGGTGTTCCTTATTATAGGGGACAAGATATTACGAATTTTTTTCTAGATAATGTCACTCCTGTTTATATACCCAGAAAAATTTATGAATCTCCAATAATGAAAAGATCCCACTATAAAAGTGGGGATGTTTTATTATCAATTGTTGGAACCATAGGTAATCTTTCCTTGGTAACAAAAAATATTAAAGAGGCAACAGGTAGTTGTAAGATTGCGATTTTACGACCTAGTAAAATTGAACCTGAATATTTAGCGACATATTTAATGTCAAAATATGGGAATGAACAAATAAAAAGAAATACCCGTGGCGCTGTGCAGACCGGTTTAATTTTGGAGGATTTCAATCAGATCATTGTTTTAATAGCTTCTAACAATTTTCAGAATTTCATAAGCAAGATTGTTAGAGAATCTGTAAAACAGAATGATAATTCTATGGAAGCATATGAATATGCCGAGCAAATCCTTCTTTCCGAACTTGAGCTTTTGAATTGGAAGCCGAAGCATTGCCTATCTTTCGTCAGGAAATTGTCCGACACCGCCGCCGCCGGGCGCATCGACGCCGAATACTTCCAGCCGAAATATGATGTAATTCTTGGATCTGTGAAAAAATATAGCAATGGTTTTGATCTGGTTGGTAATTTATTCAAACAAAACAGGAGTAGTTTTAAGAATAAGCCTGACGAGTTATATCGTTATGTTGAAATCAGTTCTGTAAATACGTCATCCGGTGAAATCGAACCGCTATTATTATTGGGGAAGGAGTTGCCAGCCAACGCAAAAATCAAATTAAATGGCGGCGATTTGATAATCTCAAAGGTTAGAACTTATAGGGGCGCTGTTGCTATTGTGCAGAGCGAAGGATTTGTCGGGAGCGGGGCATTTACAGTATTGGAAGAATCTGAGAATATAAATAAGGAAACAGCCTATGTTTTCTTTAAATCTGATCCGGTATTGAAATTATCCCTGAAATACAACGCGGGAACATCTTACCCTGTCATCGATGATAAGGATATTTTAAATCTTCCATGTCCGCTAATACCTGAAAAAACACAAAGGGATATAAAACAAAAAATCACGGAAATGTATGTCGCAAAGGCGTTGTCAAAGCGTCTGCTTGAGATCGCCAAGCGCGGCGTTGAAATGGCAATTGAGAAAGATGAGACTACGGCAGAACATTGGATTAACAAAGAAATGAAAAAGTTAGGATTGGAAATATGAACACCGCCTCCAACTGGAAATTACCTTGCGTTTTGTGCAATTTCACATTCCCACAAACAGTTAAAGTATCCGAGATTATTGATATCCACTTCCATGAAATTTCAAAGCAGGTATTTGAATTTTCATGGTAAAATTATATTTTAAAGTTGAAGTCATGAACCTTACTGCCTTCATCAATAACCAGGATATATAACCATCAAAAACCGGCATTTCACAATCTTTTATTTTTGTTTCGAAGGCTTCAGCCGCCTCGGCAATATCAATAACCACATCCGCGAAACCGTCAGTTGGCTGGCAAAGTTTGGACATGAAGTGCACTTTTTCAATCCGGACATCGTTAAACCCACTTTTGACGCTCAAGTCAATATTCACCTGATTCCGGTTATCAACGTTCCGCTCCTGCGTTGGATAATTTTCGAAGTGCTCTCACTCTTAATCCTGATATTCAATGTCATCAAACACCGGCCTCAGCATCTGTATTTCCGCGAAACATCGTCGTTTATTCCGCTGATTGTCTCGAAACTCTGCCATATCCCGCTGACCATTGAAGTCAACGGCTGGGTGCTGGAAGAATTGCGCCAGACCGGTTATTCGCCCTGGAAAATCGCCTATATGCGCCTGAATCAGCGCCTCAATTTCGCTTATTGCGAGCGAATTATTCCAGTCAGCAAGGGTCTGAAAAATCTGATTTGTGCAAATTATCCGGTTAAAACCGCCAAAGTAATATCCATCGCAAACGGTACCAATCCGGAAGTCTTTCGCCCGATGCCGAAATCAGAAGCTCTATCCAAAACCGGTTTGCCGGATACGCCGACCGTCGGATTCATTGGGAGTTGCTACCATTATCATGGCGTCCAGTACCTGATTCAGGCCGCACCATACGTTTTGGAAAAACTTCCGCAAACCCATTTCGTAGTTGCCGGCGACGGCGCCCAACTTGAAGAATGGAAAGCCCTGAGCCGCGACCTGAAAGTGAATGAAGCCTTCACTTTTACCGGGAAAGTTCCTTTCAACATGGCGCCGTTTTTTATTAATTCCTATGACATTTGCGTGGCGCCCTATGATGTGGATTTATTGCTAGGATCCCCCATGAAACTTTTCGATTACTTCGCCTGTGGAAAACCGGTTATTGTAAGCCCGGCATATGGAGTGGTTGAAATAATTAATGAATATCATTGCGGGATAATCTGTGACGTTAAAAATTCCGAAATGTTCGCTGAAGTTCTCGCCGATCTGCTTTCTGATCAGAACAAACGCGAATCGCTGGGAACGACTGCCCGCGCCGTTGTTACACACCATTTCACCTGGGAAATCACCAGCCGGAAGATCGAACAGGTATTGAACGGAATAAACTGATGTATAGCAAATTTGTCAGGCATTTTTACTTTCCAATGACCCAGCGCATTAAAGGCGAGTCAATCACTGAATACCTGAAAATTCTGAAAAGCAACGAACAGCTACCGTTGGAGGAGTTACAAAAAGTCCAGATGACCAAACTCGGACATATTCTCAAGATTGCCTACCGCAACATTCCGTATTATCGCGCGATGTTCGATAGACTCAATATCCAACCGGAAGAGATACGCTCGCCGCAGGATTTCGCGCGATTGCCATTATTGACGAAAAGAGACGTTGTGGAAAATCTCGACCGGTTAATCGATCGGCACTACACCGGCAAGATCTATCCGGGCAAGACCAGCGGCTCGACGGGTATTCCATTGAAATTTTACGTCACTGGAGAATATAACAGCTGGGATTGGGCCAGCCGCTGGCGGGCGCGTAACTGGTTCGGTGTCCAAATCGGCGATCCGGAAGTGGCGATCTGGGGTCGGCCGCTCTATTCGACAATCCGGAAGTTTATTGATCCGCTAAAAGGCCGTATCAGGAATACGATGCTCATTTCCGGTTTTGAATATTCGGAAGAAAAGTTAGAAAAATTCAGTCGCCAGATTCTCCGGTTTAATCCTTATTACTTCTACGGTTATGCGAATAGCATTTACCGTCTGGCACTCTATTTCAAAGACCGCGAACTGCAGATTCCGGATCGTCTGAAAGCAATTTTCGTTACGGCGGAAACTCTCTTCCCGCAGGAGCGCGAGCTCGTCGAGTCTGTCTTTCAATCTCCGGTTTCCAATGAATATGGCTGTTCGGAGATAGGCGGCTTTGCCTACGAATGCCCCGCCGGCAGATGGCATGTCTCCCTTGAAAATGTCTTCTTAGAGTTTGTCGAAAACGAATACGGCGTCAAAGAAGTAGTCGGCACATCACTGACCAACGAATATATGCCGTTCATTCGTTATCGCATCGGCGACATCGGCGAATGGTCAGATGAAAAATGTCCCTGCGGATGTAATTTGCCGATCATGAAACTGCGTACCGGTAAAGCGACAGACATCGTCATTATGAAAAATGGTCAGACTTTCTCCAGCGAAATATTCGACTACCTGAATCTGGCCTTACTCGATCAAAAGCGACGACCTTTCAACCAGTACCAAATCATCCAGACCAAGCCATATCATTTCACGATTCGCTATGTGAAAAGTCCAGGTTTTGACGAATCAGATTTAGCGCTTTTCCGCCAGTTATTCGAGAAAACTGTGCAGGATAACAATCTTGAAATCGAATTCGAACCGACGACAGAAATCAAACCGGAATCGACCGGTAAAATGCGGTATTTTATATCGGAAATAAAAAAATAGCAGGTGTATGGTGTTCGTGGATTTTAACAACTGTATTCCTCCGCAACGGCTGATGTTTTATAAAATTTGGGAATAATTAGATACAATGATAAATGCTGATACAAAGAACAATCATCTAACCATGATGACTCGGAACGAGGCGGAAAGAATCCTTCAACAGCAGTTTGGTTTGAACCATTTTTATGACCGTCAATGGGAAACAATCCAAAGTCTCATGAATGGTGAGCGGGTGTTGTTGATCGAAAAAACCGGATTCGGCAAATCACTCTGCTTTCAGTTTCCAGCGACATTATTTTCAGGAACGACTATCGTGTTTTCACCGCTTATTGCATTGATGCGCGATCAGGTTAAGGCGATGAATCGTCTCGGTGTTCCTGCACGATGTATCAATTGTGAACAAACTCCAGAGGAAAATTCCAACGCTATTCGGGACGCCCAAGAAGGAAAAGTAAAGATTCTCTATATCGCTCCCGAACGGCAGGAAAACAATGAATGGATTGAAGCCACCCGGCAAATGAGACTGTCAATGGTCGTCATCGACGAAGCACATTGCATTTCGGTCTGGGGACACGATTTCCGCCCCGCCTTCAGACGAATCATCACTCTTGTCAATCTCCTACCGGTGAATTTACCGGTCTTGGCAACTACTGCGACGGCAACCCGGCGCGTCGAACGAGACATTGCTTCCCAAATGGGACAGAAAATAAAAGTCCTACGCGGGAATCTCATGCGGGAAAACTTTAAATTGTTTGTCGCTCGGGCCAATTCCGAAGATGAGAAAATGGTCTGGCTCGCCCGCAATCTCGAAAAGCTTCCCGGCACCGGCATTTTGTACACCGGAACAAGAATCGCTACCGATCTTTACGTTCATTGGCTTCAACGCAACAATATTTCCTGCATCAACTATAATGCCGGTTTAGAAGCCGACACCCGAATTGAGATTGAAGATGGCCTCATGAAAAATCGTTGGAAATGCGTCGTTTCCACAAACGCTCTTGGAATGGGAATTGACAAGCCGGATATTCGGTTCATCGTTCATACACAAATTCCACAATCGCCTGTCCATTATTATCAGGAAATCGGGCGCGCGGGTCGGGATGGTAAACCGGCGTACATCATCCTGTTTTATAACCCGGCAGATCGCCAACTGCCGGATGCTTTTATTGAAGGAGGCAGACCGGCAGTCGCTAAATATGAACGCGTCATCGCCGCAATTAGGAATGAACTACTGGGCGAAAAGGAATTGATGAAACAAACCAATCTCAAACAGACGCAGATACGGGTAATTAAATCTGACCTGATTGAACAAGGAATCATCCGGGAAGTCACAATCGGACGTAGTAAGAAACTCGAATATATCCGCAATTCTCTGCCGCTGAATAGTCATGCCTTTCAGGAACTGAGAAACGCAAAAAAATCAGACTTGGAAAGCATGATTCAATATGCCGAAACCGATCAATCGCGGATGAAATTCCTCTGCGAATTTCTCGGTGATACAACGACCGCTAATTTTAATAACTGCGACAATTCCGGCTTACAGAAAATCCACATTGATTTTTCATCGGAATGGCAACAGAAGATTGACGAGTTTCATGAGAACTATTTCCCGGTACTCGAAATCGGCACAAGCAAGACTGCTCTCGTTGATGGGATCGCGGCTTCATATTATGGCATTTCGCGCGTTGGAAATGCCCTACATCATTCCAAGTACGAAAACGGCGGCGATTTCCCCGATTTTTTACTTCAACTAACTCTGAAAGCGTTCAGAAAGAAATTCCGTGACGAGCGGGTCGATTTAATTCTCTACGTCCCGCCGACCGTTTCGGGGAATCTGGTTCAAAACTTTGCAGTGAAAATCGGTCGTTCTCTCAATGTTCCGGTATCTCATGATCTCGTCAAGATCAGGCAAACCAAAGAGCAGAAAATCTTCGAAAATTCCTATTTGAAAGGCGATAATGTCCGGGATGCTTTCCAAAACAATTCTCTGCAAAATCTGACCGGAAAAACGATTTTACTGATTGACGATATCTATGACAGCGGCGCAACAATTAAAGAAATTGGACGGATGTTGACCCATTTGGGAGCCGGTAAAATCATCCCTTTAGTCATCGCAAAAACCGTCGGAGGTGATACACTATGATTGATTCCGCTTACTGGATGGCGCTGGCACATTTGCCCGGCTGGAAGCACAGGCGAATAAATGAATTGATCATCTGGTTTCATCATGAAAAACAAATCCCCATCTCAGATTTCTTTCAGCTACCAAACAATATTTGGCAATCGGAGTATCAACTGACGACAAAAGAAATATCAGACTTATGTCAGGCAAAAGCCGACCTGCCGAATCTCGCTTTCTTAGCAGAGAACTTGCTTAATCAAGGGTTTGAACTGATACCAATTACATCGGCGAATTACCCGTCAACATTAAAGAATAATCTTAAAACGACTCATGCTCCCTCATTACTGTACGTTAAGGGCAACATACAACTACTTCATGAAAATTCCATCGCGATTGTCGGTTCCAGAAATGCGTCCAATGTCGCTCTGCAGTTTACTGACAATATCGCCAAACGAGCCAGCCAGGATTATCAGGTTATCGTCAGCGGGTTCGCCAAAGGTGTCGATAGACAGGCTCTTGACTCAGCTATGAAGTATCGCGGACATAGCATCATCGTCCTTCCGCAGGGCGTATTGACATTCGGAACGGGTTATCAGACTTATTATAAGCAAATTGTAGATGGAGACGTGCTAGTTTTAAGCGTCTTTCTTCCGAAAGCCCCGTGGAGGCCGGAACTCGCCATGGCAAGAAATCCGATTATTTACGGATTGGCGCAGGACATCTATGTCGCCGAATCTTCCGAAAAAGGTGGCACGTGGTCGGGTGTCATCGATGGAATACGGAAAGGCAGAAAAATCTTTGTCCGAAATCCCGAACCGCACGAGAAAAACGCAAATGAACTCCTAATAAGGAAAGGTGCTATTCCAGTCAGCTTTTCTGGCGAAGTTCTCCCACCTAAAATATACCCTGATTCATTGAAACCCGACTTCCAACCGATTGCCGCTGAACCCACAACTACACCAGAAAACGAAAAACAGATTTCATTATTTTAAAAATCAGATAAGATTGAAAGGTTATCCAACATGACCACTATCGCCACCATCGTCGGCGCACGCCCACAGTTCATCAAATGCGCGCCGGTTTCCCGAGAAATCCGCAAACATTTCACCGAAATCCTGATCCACACCGGTCAGCATTACGATTATAACATGTCGCAGGCATTTTTCGATGAACTCGCCATCCCGGAGCCGGACTTAAACCTCGGTATCGGCAGCGGCAATCACGGCGAACAGACCGGCAGAATGCTGATCGAACTCGAAAAAGTTTTGCTGAATGTCAAACCCGATCTGGTTCTGGTTTATGGTGATACAAATTCCACGATGGCAGGCGCGCTCGTCGCCGCCAAACTGCAAATTCCGGTTGCGCATATCGAGGCCGGACTGCGCAGTTTCAATCGCCAAATGCCGGAAGAGATCAATCGCATCGTTACGGATTCGATCTCAAAATACCTGTTCGCACCGACTCAAACCGCCGTCAACCACCTGCTAAACGAAGGCTACCGCGACCAAATTCATCTTGTCGGCGACGTCATGTACGACGCATTTCTATATAACAGCCAGATCACCGGAAATGCTGATAAATTGGAGCAATTCGCTGTACAGCCGAAACAATATTATCTCGCCACCGTTCATCGCCCGCAAAACACTGACGATCCCGCCATCTTAAAAGCACTTATTAGTACTTTAACGAACTTAAACGGACTTACCATTTTTCCCATCCATCCCCGGACTCGTAAATTGCTAAAACAATTTGAGATAAAAGTGGATTTTGAAAACCTAAGATTCATCGAACCGGTCGGCTATCTGGATATGCTGGCTTTGGAAAAACATGCGCGATTGATCCTCACCGATTCCGGTGGCGTTCAGAAAGAGGCCTATTTCGCCGGCGTGCCGTGTCTCGTCCTGCGCCCGGAGACCGAATGGGTGGAACTCGTCGAGCAGGGCTGGGCGAAACTCATCCCGAACCTTCGGGACTTTCAGCGCATTCCGGCCGAGATCGAACGCTTCGCGGATTTCCACAGCGAATCGACGACGCTCTTCGGCGACGGCAACGCCAGCCGGAAAATTTCTCAGATTCTTAGTCAGAAGCAATAGGTTATTTCAAGGATTCGCTTGAAAGATTGGATATCACCCCTAAAATCAATTATATTAAAACATGAATATGCATCTAAGTAAAAAACAGATAGAAGAAATTCGTCATTCTTGCCGGAAGCTACAGGTTAAATCGCTATTTGCCTTTGGCTCTGTCGTCTCCGATACTTACCGACTCGACAGCGATATTGATATGCTGGTCGATTTCACAGTCCGGGATCCTTTGGAATACGCGGATCGTTATTTCACCTTAAAACAGCGGCTCGAACTGATTTTGAATCGACCGGTGGACTTACTCGAATCAAAAGCCTTGAAAAACCCGTTCTTACAGGCCGAAATCGACCGTTCAAAAGTATCTATTTATGGATGAATCGATAAAAATTTGGCTCGCTGACATACAGTCAGCGATTGGTGAAATAAAACAGTTCATACCACTAAAAAAGGATTTCACATGGTTTTGCAATGATTTAAAAACCATCAGGGCTGTCGAACGTAACCTCGAAATCATCGGCGAAGCAATTAATCGAATCGTACAAAAATCTCCCGGTATAAAACTAAAAAATACCCGCAAGATCGTAGATACGCGTAACCGAATTATCCACGGATATGATACGGTTTCAGACGAAATTCTCTGGGCAATTGTAATTCGTGATCTTCCAGAACTCGAAAAGGAAGTGAATGAATTGCTAGACATCTAATACTGATCGACCATTTTTAGCAACGGCTACGCCAGCCGGAAAATCGCGCAAGTCCTTAAGAATCCAGAACTTTCTTAAACTGGTTTAACCTAACTTACCCTACGAAACAATAGAGGAAAAATGAAAATAAAAATCTTCACTTCATTTTTACTGGTTATGGCGCATTTTCTGTTCGCCGTCGGTCAAATAACTGAAGCCGAAAGTCAATTAAAAGCCAAATCGGCCGCTACTCACGAAGGCTGGAAAATGGGTGGCGTGACGGCCGCGAACCTGGCCCAAACCTCTTTAACCAACTGGGCGGCCGGCGGGCAAAATTCGGTTGCGATCAACGGATTGTTCAGTATGTTTGTCAATTATAAAAAAGACAAAATAGTCTGGGATAATTCGCTGGATATCGGATATGGCATTCTCAAGCAAGGTAAAGACGTCGATTTCATGAAAACCGACGATAAAATTGACTTTCTGTCGAAATACGGAAAGGAAGCGTTTACGAATTTTTACTACTCAGCGTTATTGAATTTCAAGACCCAAATGGCGCCGGGTTATAATTATCCGAACGATTCCATAAAAATTTCCAATTTTCTGGCGCCGGCTTATCTTTTGGCGGCGCTTGGTATGGATTATAAACCGAACGCTAATCTGAGTGTTTTTATGGCGCCCGCTACTGGCCGCCTGATCATTGTCAACGATGAGATGTTGTCTAACACCGGGGCTTTTGGAGTCGATTCCGGGAAAACAGCCAAAGGCGAATTCGGCGGCTACGCGCGCCTGATCTACTCGCGCAACGATTTTAAAAAAGCATTGCTGAAAAACGTTTCCTTCACGACCAAGATCGACGTGTTTTCCAACTATTTGAAAACTCCGCAGAACATCGACATCAGCTGGGAAACCCTGATCGCTTTTAAGATTAATGAGTATATCTCTTTCAATATTACGACCCATTTGTTGTACGACGACGATACGAAAATCTCGATTGATGACAATAACGATGGTGTTATCGACGACTTCGGCCCGCGCGTTCAATTCAAAGAAATACTCGGCGTCGGTTTTTCTTACAAATTCTAACCGCAAAGGATTAATATGAAAGTGAAAGTAAAAGTTAATACGAAAATACTGCATGAATTCAAAGCCTTCGCCGTGCGCGGCAATGTAATCGACATGGCCGTCGGCATTATCATCGGCTCCGCTTTTGGGAAGATCGTTAGTTCGATTGTTAATGACGTCATCATGCCACCCATCGGTCTGCTGGTCGGCGGCGTCAATTTTATTGATCTGAAAATTGTGATGAAACATGCCGTCGGTGATAATCCGGACGTGACGTTGAATTACGGCAACTTTCTGCAGGTGACTTTTGATTTCCTGATCATCGCATTCGCCGTATTCATGGTAATCAAAGCGCTCAGTGCCGCTAAAAGAAAAGAGGACGCCGCACCATCGGCTCCCCCGGCTCCGACCAAAGAGCAGGCTCTCCTTACCGAAATCCGCGATTTGCTGAAAAAGTAAAATCAGTCGGAAAAGTAAGTTCATACCGTGTCAGCGGAGACGGTTATGCCGCAGTGGAAGATCCAGTCTGGTATTGGTTCAAAGTGACATTTCCATATACCGGCGTGGATTTAGGAAAAGCGGGGACAATATCTTCGAGTTTCGATTTTCAATTCGGCTATTTTCCAATTCTATCTAAGACATCAAATACCTTTGGGTTGGGCCAAATCGAAGATTTAAAATTTTGCCATATTAATTTCTCTAAAGACATGTTCTGCCAGGTTATTAGACGTTACAAAACATTAAATAAAATGAAAAAAAGTCGCCAACTGCGCACAATGCTACAATTTATAGCGGTTTTATTCATACTTATGATTGGCGGTTTAATGTCGCCAGTCAATGCAACGGTAACGCTAACCTCGACGAATCTGCCGATCTTCGTAATCGATACGCACGGGCAAACAATCATCGATGAGGCGCGGATTGTCGCCGACCTCGGCATCATTTACAACGGCGAAGGTCAGCGCAATCTGGTCACCGATCCGTTCAACAATTACAACGGTCGGATTGCGATTGAATTACGCGGAAGCAGTTCTATGGATTTTCCGAAGAAACAATACCGATTCGAAACTCAGAACAATCTCGGCGAAGATTCCAGCGTCGCGCTGGTCGGCCTGCCTCGGGAAGCCGACTGGATTCTCAACGGTCTCTACGATGATAAAACGATGCTCCGCGATGCTCTGGCTTACGGACTTTCGAATGATATGGGGCGTTATGCCAGTCGCGTCCGATTTTGTGAGTTGATCCTCAACAATGAATACATGGGCATTTACCTTCTTCTTGAGAAAATCAAGCGCGATAAAAACCGGGTAGATATTTCTAAATTAGAGGCATCCGAAATAATTGGGGATGATCTGACCGGCGGATACATCATCAAACTTGACAAAACGGATGGTGAAAACGTCGGCGGCTGGAATTCTTCCAAAAGCATTTACTACCAATATCATTACCCGAAACCAGATGAAATTGTCAATCAACAGAAACAATACATCCAACAATTCATCGCGCATTTTGAAAACGTGATGGCGAGTTCGGATCGGGCAAATCCAGTGACTGGTTACCCTTCGATCATTGACGTCGATTCGTTTGTCGATCACTTCATTATGATCGAATTTTGCCGCAATATTGACGGCTACCGTTTGAGTTCGTATCTCTATAAAGACAAAAACAGCAAAGACGGAAAAATGTACGCCGGACCGATCTGGGACTACAATCTCACATTCGGTAAAGCTTGGTATATTTCGGATCAGAATATTTTCACCGGCTGGGAAGTCGATCATAACAAACGGATTGTGTCTGATTATCCTAAAGTTCCTTTTTGGTGGGAAAATCTGGCGCGCGATCCCGGCTTCGCTCAACGCGCCGCCGAACGCTGGAGTGAACTCCGCGCCGAAATATTGGATTATAACAATCTAAGCAGCCGCATAGATTCAATGGCAAATTACATTGCAGAAGCCCGTACCCGCAACTCCGCCCGCTGGCCGGAAATGGGCGATGCCGTCGTTTACGCCAACGAAATTATCTATCTAAAAAGCTGGATTTGGAAACGAGTCGACTGGATCGATGCCAATATCACCAACCTGAGTGCGATTCAATCCGATCCGTCCGATCGCCTGCCTATCAATTTTTCTCTTGGACAAAACTATCCTAATCCGTTCAATGCCGAGACCCGGATTCAATTTGCCACGCCGGAAGCCGTAAATGTAAAATTGGAAATCATCAATTTTAAAGGCCAGCGGGTTGCCAAACTGGTTGATGAAATCGTCAATCCCGGTTCCTATGAAATCCGCTGGAATGCCGGTGAAGTTGCCTCCGGAATTTATTTCATCTATTATCGGGCTGGCGACTTTAAGGCAATCCGAAAAATTACACTGTTGAAATAGAAAACATAGTGTGATGAAACAGAATATTCATTTCTCAATACAAAATTTTATTTACAGTTCCCGAGTCACTCTTTACTTGTTACTCAAGTATGCATAAATGAAAGGTCGCAAAATAATGTCACTCAAATTCCCCGTACTGATGACGCTTTTTATCGCCTATGCCCCGCTTTTCGCCGGCTTCGAGTTCCTCGGCAATATCAAATCGCAGGCTGTTCACCTGAACCGCGTCGAATTCAAAACCGATAACGCTCTGTTCAATATCTACGTTTACGATGATAACGTCATTCGCTTCCGCTATACCAATCAGAAGGAATTTTCGGCAATGCCGTCCTACGCTGTTATTAGCGGATTACCGGCTAAAGCGGCTTTCACCTTCAAGGATGATGGCAAATATTTTACTCTGGCGACCAAAACCCTGAAAGTGCGCATTGCCAAATCGCCCGGCCGGGTTTCGATTTACGATGCGGCCGGAAATCTGATCAATGCCGACGAGGAATCTTTCGGCGTCAGTTTTGACAACGACGAAGTTCGTTGCTATAAGAAACTCCTGCCCGGTGAGAATTTCTACGGTCTCGGCGAAAAGAGCGACGACCTTTGTAAAACCGGCAAGGAATACACCCTCTGGAATACCGATTTCTGGGCGTACGACGACCGCACCGACAAACTTTATATCTCGATCCCGTTCTTTTACGGCATCCGCGATTTCAAGGCTTATGGCATCCTCTTCGACAACACGTACAAGTCACACTTCAATTTCGGCGCGGAAAAAGGCGAGCTGGATTATTACTTCATTTATGGTCCGGAAATGAAAAAAGTCCTGACATCCTACACAAATCTGACCGGCCGGGCAGAATTGCCACCGCTCTGGGCGCTGGGTTACCAGCAAAGCCGCTGGAGCTACTTCCCGGAAGCGGAAGTGAGCGCACTGGCTACGAACTTCCGTACCAAACGAATTCCATGCGACGTGATTTATCTCGATATTGATTATATGAATGGCTACCGCGTTTTTACCTGGAACGAGGAACGTTTTCCCGAACCGGCTAAGATGCTCGGCGATTTAAAGAAAGACGGTTTCAAGGTCATCCCGATCATTGATCCCGGCGTCAAAGCCGACACAAATTATTTCGCGGCGCGTGAAGGTCTCGCCCAAGACCTGTTCGCTAAATATCCCGACGGTCAATTTTACCAGGGCGAGGTCTGGCCGTCCTGGGCCTATTTCCCGGATTTCACCAAAGCCGCCACGCGCACCTGGTGGGGTGCTAACCTGGCGCGTCTGCTCGCTGACGGCGTGGCCGGTTTCTGGAATGACATGAATGAGCCAACCGTCTGGGGCACCCATTTTCCCGACATTGTCCAGTTCGACGGCGATGGCTATCCAACCGATCACAAACGCATTCGCAATGTTTATGCGCTGGAAATGGCGCGCGCCACCCGTGAAGGCTTGCGAAAGCATTCCGACCAGCGGTACTTTGTCCTGACCCGCGCCGGATTTGCCGGAATTCAACGCTATTCGGCCGCCTGGACCGGCGATAATGTCGCCAACGAATTGCATTTAAAAATTGCCTGCCGCATGTCGCAAAACATCGGCCTGAGCGGGATTCCGTTCATCGGCAGTGACGTTGGCGGATTCGTCGGTAATCCTTCGGAGCGACTGTATATCCGCTGGATGGAACTCGGCGCCTTCACCCCGCTTTTCCGCCAGCATGCCGCTTGGGACACCCGCCGCAAGGAACCCTGGACATTTGGCGTGGATGTCGAAAACGCCGTGCGCGATTTTATCAATCTGCGTTACCGCCTTCTGCCTTTCCTCTATAATGAATTTTATACCGCCCATAAAACCGGCTGGCCGGTCATGCGCCCGCTGTTTTTCAATTTTCAGGACGACCCGGAATGTTACCGCACCGAAATTCAGGACCAATTCATGCTCGGCGATAATTTACTGGTTGCCCCGGTGCTCTCCGAAACCGACGAGTTCAAGCGGTTTTACCTGCCTGAAGGCGACTGGTACGACCTGAACCAACAACGATTCTATTCCGGTAAACAGTGGATTCTCCAGGCTGTACCGCTGAAACAGATTCCCTATTTCCTGCGCGCGGGCGGTTTCCTGCCAATGCAGGCCGTTCAGCAGTACGTCGGCGAAAAAACTATCACCGAAACGGAAATGCTGATCTACCCCGCCGGCGAAAGCTCCTATACACTTTATGAAGATGACGGCATCTCCTACGAATACGAAAAAGGCGTTTATTCCCGGACGCAATTCACCTGCCAGACTGCGACCGATGCCTGTAAAATTACTGTCAGCCGCGAACAGGCTGGTTTCAAGCCGCTGCGCCGGAATTACCTGTTCAAAGTCATCTCCCAGCACCCGCCGGTCAAGGTCAGCGTTGGCGGCAGTCCGCTTTCCCTCGTTAAATCGGCTGAAGATTTATATCAAAAAGCGGAAGGCGTTTATTATGCGACTACCGACCAGATGATTCTGATCAAAACGCCCGACCGCAGGGATTTCGAGATAAAAATACAGTACTAAAAGACCCTTTTTCTCTTCTAAAGTATCCATTTTCCCGGCACTGATCTCCGTTTCCGCGGCATTTACGCTTGTGTCCCGGGCTAAGCCGTACTTTTCCCGGTCTAAAGTGTCCCTTTCCCGG
>PEYN01000200.1 GCA_002774355.1 Candidatus Marinimicrobia bacterium CG08_land_8_20_14_0_20_45_22
CGAAAATGAATTCTGACTGACTGTAATTTTCGTCCGCATTAGAAACATCGGTCAATCCGGTACAGATCACGGTAAAAACGGTTGTAAGTATCAGTAGCCTATTCTTCATCATATTTGTCAGTGCGCTCATTTGAAAGTGCGCGTCCTCATTTGAAAATTACTAATTCCGGGCAACGATTCTTATGGAATTTTAAATAAATGGTTGGTAAAATTGACCATTGATTTTGTGCAATTGAAATGATTAGGAATACAAATGAAAAAAACCGTTTTATTATTGATTGCCATTTTCTTGATTTTACCCGGCGTCTTGTTTTTTAACCCAGTGACCCAAGGAGCGGATATGAAAACTTTGACCATTCATTACCATCGATACAATGGACAATATCAGGGTTGGTCGCTCTGGACATGGGTTGACCAAACCAGCCGCGAAGTTATCTCTGAAAAGCGGGACGATTTCGGGCTTGTTTTTAAACTCAGCATCGAAAAATATCCGCCGCCCGGCAATATTGGCTTGCTCCCAAAATATAAAAACTGGGAATTAAAAGATGATCCAAACCGGCTTTGGAGTCGTTCGATGCCCACCGAAATTTGGATTTTGGAAAGTATCGAAGCCATTTTCTCCGAGCCGCCAGACACAAAACCGTCCATTCATCGTGCATTCCTCGATTCGCCTCACAAAGTAACTCTTGTGTTTACAAATTCGATCCGATCTGCACAAGCGACCAGTTTGCGTCCAGTTTTTTCACTCCGTAACGATGTTGAAATCAAAGGCGAAAAATGTCTCCTGATTCCTTACGGTTCCGATTCGTCGAAAATCGTCGAGGTGACGACATCGCAAACGCTTTCCGTCGATTCGCTTCCTGGCGAAGTTCACGTGGAAGGTTTCAAACCGATTGGCATTTACCTGCGCGGGATTTTAGATCAACCGGAATTTATCACCGATGAACCACTCGGCGCTTTCTATTCAAAACAATTGACAAAATTTTCTGTTTATTCGCCTGCTGCTACGGAAGTCACACTGAATCTGTATGATTTACCGGAAGGCGGAGATGCGAGCCTGATCAAACTGAAAAAGGGAAAGAATGGCATCTGGAAAACCGAACTTCCGGGCGATCTCATCGGAAAATATTACACTTACACCGTTGACGGTTTGTCGCAGGATTTCGATCCTAAGAGGGAAATCGTTGATCCTTACGCGCGTTGTGTGACGACGCACGATGGTCGAAGCCTGATATTCGAAGACGATACGCCTATTGTTAAGAGTCCATCATTCCCATTTCAAGATGCGGTGATCTACGAAATGCACGTCCGCGATTTCTCTATTGGGGAAAACTCAGGCATGACGAACAAAGGCAAATATCTCGCTTTCACGGAAATCGGAACGAAACTTCCCGGAACCGATCTATCCACCGGCATCGATCATCTTGTAGAACTCGGCATTAATACCATTCAAC
>PEYN01000201.1 GCA_002774355.1 Candidatus Marinimicrobia bacterium CG08_land_8_20_14_0_20_45_22
GGAATCGCCTATACGATGGGCAGAAACTGGGAAATCAATAATGGTTTTGAAGGCGGCGCGGCGCTCGGTTTGACGTTCGCCGCGATCGGTTTTCTAATCGCGTATTTCGCCGGCGTCGCCATCGTGAACTGGGGGATCAAACGGCGCGAAACCGTCATTATCAAAGGACCCGAAAGCATCACCAAGGACATTCGCACAGGAATCATCAAAGACAAGGAACCGGAAATTGCCGGACGCCTGACGCTGGCTCCCGAGGCGATCGAGCCGCTGGCGTTTCAAGTCGGGTTGATCGGTCTCGTTTACATGGCCACTTACTGGCTAATCTACGGGATTGCGGCGCTGATGATGCGCGGCGGGTTGGGCGAATTCACCGCGACGCTCTGGTCGTTTCATTTCATCATTGCTCTGCTCGTGGCGGTTGGCGTCCGAAAGATTCTGGATGTGACGAAAACCAGTTCGGTCATCGATCTTGGGCTTATGAACCGCGTTTCCGGCGTCTGTGTGGATTATCTTGTCGTCGGCTCCATCGTGGCCATCAGCATGCCGATTATCATCAAATACTGGTCGATCATCTTGATAGCGAGCGCCGCCGCCGGATTGGTGACGTTTTTTCTGTTGCGTTATACGTCGAAACGCGCCTTCGACGATTATCATTTCGAGCGGTTCGTCGGGGTTTTCGGAGAGATGACCGGCACGATCAATTCGGGACTGGTCTTAATCCGGATTGTGGATCCCGATTACAGTTCGCCTGCCGCAGAAGACCTGGCTTATGGCGGCGGGATCGCGCTGTTCATCGGATTTCCGCTCCTGATCCTGCTCAACGCTCCGATGACTTTCCTCGCTTCGTATGGGTTGAAGGGTTACTGGATCACCTTAGGACTGATGTTCGTCTATCTGGTTGTTTTGTGGATCGTCTGGCGGGCAATAGGGTTTATCAAGTTCCGGTTGCCGAAAAAACATGACTCCGTGATGATGAAACAATAAATCGGGCGGATCGTAAAAAAACCGCATCGTTTTTTTCAAATATTGCTTACATTCGCAACGCGCTTTATGAAGAGGTATTGGAAATAGTCTCAACAGAGAATTTCTAATGAAGAGGTCAATATGCTCCGTCGATATAAAATTGTGGAAAGCCGGATTGTTGAATGCAACGAGCCAAACGCTCCGATCCTACAGTTTATCAGTCCGGACGAAAAAGAAAAAAGATGGTTGATCGATGAGTATCTCGTCGATGAACACACACTAAATTCTGCGCTTGATCCGGACGAGCTCTCCCGTCTCGAATACGAACCGAACCATATCGCCATCATTTTTAAACGACCGAA
>PEYN01000202.1 GCA_002774355.1 Candidatus Marinimicrobia bacterium CG08_land_8_20_14_0_20_45_22
GACGATCGCGTATAAAATAATCGGGATGTAAGTCGCACACATCATTTGGGAACCATGTCCGAAGACATACATGGTCACGATATAAGGCATCATCATAAAAGTGACGCCACCGAAAAATGCCGACAATTTATCGAGTGCCCACCGCCGCAGAAGCAAATAGGTGCCGAGCCCGGCAAGAAGATAGTGAAGAATCATGAAAACCGAACCCGGTACTTTGAGATAATTGATCGGGTTCAGGATCAATCCCGGAAAATAAGCAAATTTATTGAAGGACATTGAAGCAAAGGCGGGCATTCCGGAAAAGAGATAAGGATTCCAGAGCGGATAGGTATGTTCTTTGGAAAAGTGGTAGTTCAATCCTTCATTGGCATAACCGGCAGAAACCGCGTCCGGTTGCGAAAAATCCTGACCGACAAAAAGGACTTTAAGATACAGGATAATCAAAATGATCACGAATCCTGCAATGATGTAAAAATATGGATTCTTCATCCATAGCGGTAAGGATTGGCGTTTCTTTTTTGTCGATTTGGAAACGATCTTGGTTTTTGTCACAGTAATACCTCTTCGAGTCAAAACTTGTTAATCAGAATGTGATAAAAAATCAGCAAACCTTCGGTATAATATATCGGCGCGGCATTTTTCCTCCCAACGGTTTCTTGCGTTTTCTCTCAGCATTTTGCGTGTGTCTGGCGGTAAATGGTAGAATGTGCGAATTTCGTTTGCAATGTCATTGATGCTAATATCTTTGGGTAGCAAACGTCCAACAGAGTTGTCAACAATTTCTGGTGTTCCGCCAACTGCTGTTGCTATGACAGGAATTCCCGCAGAGAGCGCTTCCATGATGGAGACTGGAACTCCTTCGCTTTCGCTGACGAGAAGAAAAAGGTCAACACGATGATCGACGTAGAATTTCCGAAGATGGCTGTTGGGGATATTTAGAGAAAACCTTACCATAATATTCTTGTGCAGTTTTTGCGATGCTGTCAGCAACTCCTCTCGCTCTGGGCCATCGCCAAAATGCGTCCATTCAATTGGAAAATCTATTCGCATCAGCGCCGAAACGATTAGATTTACGCGCTTTACCGGAATTAATGCAGAACAGGAAATGATTCTGAGTACATTATCACGACTGGGAAATGACAATCCTGCATCCGAAACACCCAGACGAAAAACTTGTGACGCGAAATTAATATTTGGGAATTGTTGATGAAGATAATTTTCACCATGCTCGGAAATAAAAACTGCGTGTGTTAAACTTCTGAGAATCGGTTCGCGGAAAGGTATATATCCATTTGCACGTTGTTCCTCATACAAATCACCACCGTGAAATCGGACGACTTTTTTCCCGGGATTATGTCTAAAAAATGGAAGCAAATATGCCGCATTTTTCCCCCAATAAAAATAGAGAGTTCCGCCTGACTGTTTAATTTTTCTAAAGGTTGGATGAGCCAATATTGCGCGGGTTCGGAGCGAGGAATTCATCCATTCGAAAAGCCATGCTTTTTTTAGGAAAACTCGTCTTCTTAAAAATTCCGTTATGCAAAGGGCGATCGGTGAAAAGTTGAAAACTCCCGATAAAAAGCGGTATGTTCGATTGTAGGGGTTCGGAATTAGTGGGTGTTTGCAGATTACGTTTGATGGAATGGGGCGTATGGGTTCACCAGATGAATTTTTCACCCATGTTCGTGTGTATGGAACGATGATAATGTGATTGAATGCTTCAGAAAGGTACAATATTTCTGTTTCAAGAAAGGTTTCTGCTGAACCGTAAGGAAAGGAATCGGTGAAGAGAATGAGGTCGAGAATTGCTGTTGAATTTTTCAAAATTGTTTCTTCTATAAAATTTGCTAGATCTTTGCAACCATGACGAGAACATTTCTGAACGCCGGATATTTTTTCAGGATGATTTTCCGCACGATGCTTTTTCGAGTGAGCGGATAATCTTGACAAAATTGGAATTCCTCGACTTTCATTCCTGCATCGGATAACAATTTGGCTAAAGTAAAAGGTGTAAACCAGAAGCGATGGTCGGAATTGATGTACTCGATATGCTTTCTTGCAAATAGAAAATTGGGCAGGCGGAAAGCATTCGGGACCGTTATGACAATCCGGTCAATGATGCCGGAATAATTACGCTTGATGGAAGTCAAAAAAGAGAATGGTTCATTCAGATGCTCAAGGATTTCTCCGACGATTGCGTAATCCCACTTCTGTAAAATAATTTCCTTCGCTGGATATTCTTCGGTTATATCCAGCCTGATCACATCCTGATAGTTCAATTTGGTTTTAAGATACTGAATTCCCTCTTCATTTAAATCAATTCCCAAACAACGTTTTGTGCAATCCGATAATCGTTTGTGCAACCAGATGTTGTTCTTGATTTTCCAGGGGATGAGAGGGATATGATCGACACAACCGATATGTATGATGTTTTTATTGCGCACCAGTGATTCAAGGTATTCGATTCTTGACAGAACAGTGGTCTCTTTCTCCGAAATTTTCACTCTGAGCGCATTGGAGAACTCACTATCCGAAAGGAAAGGAGTTAAATCGTCTTCAAATTTCATATTGTTTTAATTGCCTTTCAATTTTGAGATTTTCAATAGCCATAAAATAAATATGAACATCCAAACCGAAACTACAATCGATAAAATTCCAAAAGTAACTCTGACATTGCAACCCAAAAATCCGCATATACCCAGTGAAGCCAAAATGGAGATATTGTAACCCAAACTTAATCCAAGATATGGTTTTTGTTTATTGACAAGCAGAGGAATATCCGAAACCGGCGAGAAGATAAAATTCCCAAAAAACCATAGCGAAAGTAGTTGGGTATAGACGCCCGCTTCACGCCATTCCGCGCCAAAAACAAACGAGAAAATCGGCGGCGCATATAGAACCGTAACAATGAAAAACGGCATTGAAATCCAGACCAATTTCAAGACCATGTTCCGAACCAGTTCGTGCAAATCACCGCCAGCCTGATATGTTATCGCGGCTTTTTGGTAAAATACTTTTGAGATGGAGGTACCGATCAGATAGAGCGGCATGCGTAAGATTCTAACGGCGAATGAAAATAAACCAAGCGTTGCTGAATCGAACAGGATCGAGATGAGAAACGCCGTGCCGCTGGTTTGGATAATATCGACAAATGCGTGGAGTGAATTGATTTTCGGGAAATCCTGATGAATTTTCGCCTGCCTGATCGTTTCGTCTTTTGATATCCATGACAATTTTCGTCTCAATTGTAACCAGATATTGCGTCCGAGCATCATGACGGATACCGCCAAACCGATCAAATCTCCAAGGATCAAACCCAGCGGACCTGAACCGACGAATCCCATGCCGATCTTTGTTCCCGCTGAAAATCCGGACTGCGCGATGCGGCTTGTGCTTAGCGGCTTGAACCGCTTCTTTCTGGTCAGCCAGTTGTTGAACGCGTTAAACAATCCGGTCAAAAGGATCGTTGCAGGCGTGAAAATCAAATATTTAGATAATTCTGCGTTATTCAGGAGGTGCGCCGTCCAGTCGTGAAAAAAGATCACGAATATCAGGACGATCGCGCTCAAGCTGATGGAAATATAAACCGAAAGTGAAAGCAGATTGGCGGCGTGTTTGTCTTCTTTTGGCAACATAATTGCCAATTCGTACCGGCCGGTCGCAATCACTGAAAATAGCGAGGCGACGGAAATATAAAGTGACCAGACGCCGAAATCAGATGGCGAATATTGGCGCGTCAGAATCGGTGAAATGAGAATTGTGATCGCCTGTGCAATCGTCGAACCGGTAAATAAAATGATGCTGTTTCGCACGAACTCGGATTGAAGCGTCGAATGAATGAATGCTTTGAATTGCTGAAAAATGTTCATGCCTGTTTCCGGTAGTTGCGGATCGTTTCGGCCATTTTTTCGGCAATCACACTCCAATCGTGTTGTTTGGCGAATTCCTGCCGCCGTTCGGTATTCTCATCGGTTAATGCTTGCTCGATATTTCGTATGAATTCATCGATGGAATCCGAGACATAAATTATCTGCCGCAGGTTGTCGATGGTTGATGAATAATTCATCGTAACGACCGGTTTTCCGGTGGCGCAATATTCGTAAAGTTTATTCGGATTGAGTGCGCGGGTCAATTCGTTGCAGACGAATGGAATCAGTGCGACACGGAATTGCTGGACATAAGCCGGTAAATCGGCGTATGGAATCTTTCCGAGATAATGTGAGTTTTTCATCGAACTGACCGATGTCTGGCGGTTCCACCAACCGGGTGAAATTTCGGGTCCCAGCAGGATAATTTCATATTCCGGAAAATGGTTTGCGATTTTTTCAATCAGATTGATGTCCAACCAATCCATTGCCCCTACATAACCGAGAACCGGTTTGCCGAATCGCTCCATCGCGACAGGTTTCGGTTTCGGTGTGGCGAAATGATCGAACTCGACGCCGTTTCCTAGCGTAATCGTTTTCACCGGCGCTAGTTTTTTGATAAACGATTCAAGTTCCGGGCTGACGAAAAAAGCGAAGTCGGCATGCCCAAGGAATTTCTGTAGAAACGGTTCTGCCCAGACTGGATTGACGCCAAAGGCCAGATGATTGTCGTTGCAGTCATAGAATTTGACATCGGCTTTCATTCTTGAAGCGATGCGTCCCCAATTGACGCTACTCAGACCAATAACACGCTTCTTCGTGTAAAAACCGAGCGCAATCAGCCAGAAATATAGCCAGATATAGCCGAAAGATTCGATGACGAGTTGAACCGGTTTCCGGTTGGCGAAAGCCATTAGTTTCGGTTTGGAATAATTTTTCAGAAACGGAATGCCGACAACGATAATATTGTCCCGCTTCGCGGGCAACCAGTGCATGGATTTTCCGAATGTATAAGGTTCGACAAACAGGATTTTCCATTCTTTCGGAAGGCGCGGCAGAATCTGCTGTTTGCGTGTCGTCATGTAATCCCAGCGGATTTCCGAAAACCAAACCAGTTTCATTTTGCTTGCTCCGATTTGTGGATTCCGGCGACGCCTTTGATCAGCCGCCAAACATTTTTCAGGTTCAGCGTTACCAGCGATTTGGCGATAAAGCCAATTCCGTCCAGAAAGACAAAAATGGGAATCGTCAACCAGTGATACCAGCGGGCGTATTTACGGAAAAACCGGAGATTGCCGCGGATTTTGTTGCGGATTTTGTATGCCGTCAATCCGCCGCCGGAAGACGAGGAAATCTTGTGCCAGATCTTTGATTGTGGGATATAAATGATTTTGTATCCGGCATTCCGGGCGCGCTGGCAAAGGTCGGCGTCCTCGGAATACATATGGTAGCTTTCGTCGAATCCGCCGAGTTTCTCAAACAATTCCGTTCGAATCAGCTGTGTACAACCGGTCAGATAACTAACTTCCCGCTGTTGATCTAACCGGCTACTGTCTTTGCGGCGAAGCCCGTAATGTCCGGTCTTGCCTTGGAAAAAACTGACGAATCCGCCAGCCGACCAGATAACGTCCGGTTGATCAAAATGAAAGATTTTCGGCCCTACCATGCCGATCTTTTCATCGCTTGAAATGGCGCCGACAAGATATTTCAGAAAATCTTTATCGACGACAGTATCGTTGTTCAAGAACAGGACAAATTCCGGCTTATCTTGCTTGGCAATCTGGAATCCATAGTTATTGCCGCCTGCATAAAACCGGTTCTCTGTGCTTTGAATCAGTCGAACTTCCGGGAACGATCGCGCAATTTCATCCACCGACCCGTCGGAACTCGCATTATCGACGACATAAACATTAAACGACGAATAATCAACCGCACGCAAGGATTGGAGACATTCGGAAGTCACCTGTTTGCCGTTCCAATTGACGATGATGATGGCGACGAGTGAATTCATTTTTTCTCCGAAACCATTTCTTCGATCTGCTCCGTGAAATGCTTCCAACTGTATAAACTCTTTTTCTCGCGAATATTCGATTGAATCATTTCGCGGTCGGCATTTGTAAAATATCGGATAATTCCTTCGCTGATTGCGTCCGAATCCTCAGGCGGAACGATAAAACCGGTCTGACCCTCTTCGACCATTTCGGGAAGTCCGCCGACGCGCGTGACGAGGCAAGGCAATTCGTAACTGAGCGCGATTTGCATAATGCCGCTCTGCGTAGCGTGAATGTACGGCAGAACGACCAAATCAGCCGCCGAAAAATAGAGATTGACCTGTTCATCCGGGATAAACTGATCTATTAAACGAATCTTTGCGGATTGCCCGGTTTTTTCAATTTCCTGAATGTAAGGCATTTTGTCTTCGTAAAATTCTCCAGCGATGATAGTCAGAGCGTCAAGTCGGTTCAAGAACTTCGGAACCGCCTGAATGAGATATTGAATTCCTTTGTATTTTCGGATGTAGCCGAAGTAGAGGATGACATTTTTTTCGGAAATGCCCAGCCGCTTTCTGGCTTCATCTTTCGGAATCGGCGCGCCGAAGTTGCAGTAAATCGGATGAGCAACGAGTCGGTAACTCGCCTCCGGTTTTTGGCTCAGTAAATCGGCTTCGACCGTTTTGGACATCACGATAAAATGGTCGGTGGCATTTACTAAGTACCGATTCAGAATGAGATCGCCGGGGCGTTTTTCGTGCGGCGTCAGGTTATCGATAACGCAAAGCGTCTGCGTCTTGCCATTACTTTTAACGCGGCGCGCAATGGTTCCGAGAGACGGTGCGAAAAACGGCATCCAGTATTTATAAATTAGTAATTCGGGCGAAAACCGCTTGACTTCACGTGCCGTTTTCAGCCACGAAATCGGATTGATTGAATCGATCATTCGGTTGTGAAATTCCGCCGCTTCAGACTCATTTTCGATCATCTGTGTTTTTCCGGGGAAAAGCAAGTTTGGATACTGGCGGGAAAAATTAATGACGGAAACCTCGTTGCGTTCTGCGAGCGATTGAAAAAGAAGGGTGTTGAAGT
>PEYN01000203.1 GCA_002774355.1 Candidatus Marinimicrobia bacterium CG08_land_8_20_14_0_20_45_22
CTCCGAATCATCCCGATGTTCAATTTACGCTTCAGGGTTTGAAGGAAATCTACGCCGCCGTTGGAATTAAAAAGCGTGTCAGCTGAGATTTTGAGACCATCCATGAAAATCGGAATCTGTCAGTTTGCGCCCATTCTTGGCGAAATCAAACAAAATCTCGAGTTGATCGAGCGATTAATTTCCGCTGAATTCGGTGTCGATCTTTGGGTTCTTCCAGAACTTTGCACGACCGGCTATCTGTTTGCTTCCGCCGAGGAAGCTTCATCGCTTGCGGAAGAATTCCCAGCGGGCAGAACTGCCCGTCGCATCGCCGAATTATCCGCCAATTCAAACATGGCGATTGTCTTGGGCGTAGCCGAAAAACTCGGCTACGCGACATATAACTCAGCCGTTGTTTTCGATAAGGGCGACTTTATCGGCTCTTACCGGAAAATCCATTTGTTCGCCGATGAAAAACGTTGGTTTTTGCCGGGATTTGAAGTCCCGAAAATATTCTCGGTAGGCGACGTCAAAATCGGCGTCATGATCTGTTTCGACTGGATTTTCCCGGAAATAGCGCGGACACTGGCGCTCGCCGGAGCGCAAATCATCGCTCATCCCGCAAATCTGGTTCTTCCCTTTTGCCAAGATGCGATGGTAACGCGAAGCCTTGAAAACGGTGTTTTTACCGCAACAGCTAACCGCGTCGGCACCGAACGACGTCCGAATCAGACGTTTACTTTCACCGGTAAAAGCCAGGTCATTGATCCGATGGGCAAACGGCTCGTTTCTCTTCCATCGGATTCACAAAAAGTTGCAGTCGTCGAGATCGATCCCGGCGAAGCGCTCGATAAAAATTTCAATCCGATAAATCATTTATTCAACGACAGAAAACCGGAACTGTACCGGACCTAATAAAGAAAAACAATGAATTAATATTCGAAAGGACTCTTATGAACAAAACCAAGTGGCTGAAAACCATCAATCCATTGTTGGCGCTTTCTGTTATCCTTCAAGCAATTACAGGTTTTATGATAGAATACCTGCCTACGGCTTTCATTGGCGAGGTGCATGAAATCAACGCACTAATACTCATTTTGCTAATGCTTACACATCTCACTTTAAACTGGGGCTGGATAAGTGCAAATTTTTACCCAAAGAAGAAATAATCGAATGAAATTGTTAGAAGAACAGCGCCGCTTGAACTGGCTCAGAAACTATTCCGATTCCATCGTAAAAAGACTTGACAGCGACGATTTGACCGAGGGCGCCGCATGGGAATTGCTCACAGAAGCAAAATTAAAAATTCTCGAACGATTTCCTAACAGCGACGATGAATATCATTTAATTTACGAACGCCGATTCCGACGCGTATT
>PEYN01000204.1:0-1665 GCA_002774355.1 Candidatus Marinimicrobia bacterium CG08_land_8_20_14_0_20_45_22
CTATTTCAAAACTATTATCTATCTCCTGACAGGTAAACTCGACCTCACCTCTAATAATAAACACTATCTACCCATTTAAAATGCGAAAGAACCTTAATTTAGTTAGATTTTTAAGCGGTTCTATACTATTAAAATTCACCCCTATACCAACACCATCAATATAAAGTCTTTCTAAATTTATTAAACTACTTAATGCGCTTATGTCACTGATTTGAGTATACATTAAATATAACTGCGTTAGTTTGATCAAGTTTCCTATTCCACTGATGTCACTAATCGGATTGCTGTATAAACTGAGATATTTCAGATTAGTAAGATTGTAAATCGGTGATATATTTTCTATTGTGTAGTTTTGGTTTAGATTGAGAAATTTGAGGTTTTTAAGGCTGGCGAGCGGTTGAAGTTCGGTAATGCTTTGGAGAGATAATCCTAAGTATGTCAAATTGGTGCAATACTCAATTCCTTTTATACTTATGATTTTATTCTTTAGTCCAATATCCGCGGTTGATAATGAATCCAATTTTTCAAGTTTGTTTGACGCTAATTCTCCTTCTTTATACTTAAGTCTGTACCTGATATGCGTCTCAAGGCTAACATCTTCGATTAAACCGACTTGTCTTGGTTGTACTGTTATATTTGTTGTATCAATATAAACATTTCCGCTTGCACAGTTAATTTTCATGACAAATCTATAGATTCCTTCTTTTTGGAAACCTATCACATTTGTCTCTTCAAGTGTTGAGTGGGCAAATGCATATACATTCTCTGGATTGCCTTCATCCTGAATCCATTCAATAATATCAATATCCTCTTCAACATAACTATTCGAAGGATCCAATAAAGCATAACTACCAACATAAGTTATCTGATCTTCACCAGCATCGACACAAAAGACTTTCTTATTTTCGGTTATGCTATCGCAGGAGCATAAAGAAATATTAATGAACATAACAGCCAGAATTATTTTACATTTTATTAAAATAAAATCTTTACTTACCAACATATAACATCCTAAATAAATTATTGCATTTTTTTCAATGGTAGAAAAGAAAATTTTATTGTACCTCTCCCGCATGAGTTGTTCATGTAAAATGAGATACACTCTTTGCAGACTGGAACAGAGTCTGACTTGAGAATGGGAAGAATGAATGTTCTTTCTTCCGGGATAACAGATCGATTCATCGTTTCACCTTTATAAATAAATTGCTCCACGATTCTATCTGAAGAACTTGAATTTCCAAAAAGCGTTTCAACTTGAAGTTTCGGAAGCCGGAGAGGTCAACCTTCGCTTCTGATCTTACGTCCCGTTGACAAATAAACATTTGTATGGTACTAAGTAACCGTGTAAAAGTCAATAATAATTTTTAGTTAACGGAAATAAATTGTAGAAAAATGGTAATTAGTGTAAACCTCTTAACCACGAATCCTGAAAAATATCGGGACAAGTTACCACGAATGAACGCAAATAAGAAAGAAAATGACCACGAAAAGAGACGAAAAGGGAAAAGACAAACTAAGGTCAAGGTTAAGATCAAGGTTAAGATCAAGAGTAGTCCGGCATGGCATCTATGAAATATCTGAATATTTGTTTGCCTCGTTCATAACATCATCAGTTCGCCTTTGGCGAATATGGATTCCACAGAATTTTTTTATCAGTCATATTTT
>PEYN01000204.1:1769-3355 GCA_002774355.1 Candidatus Marinimicrobia bacterium CG08_land_8_20_14_0_20_45_22
GAACGAGATTTAAACTACTATTACAACAAGTTCAAATACGGCGAAGATTGCTTTCATTACCTGATGAGCAAAAAGGTCAAGGAAATCCTGCTCATTTCAACCTTCTATGACGCATTTATCTTCGAGCAGGACGGTCGGTTATCGGAACAGATCTTCGGCGAATACCGGCAATTGAATCTCAGCACGGCGCCGATGATCACCAGCGTCCCGACAGGCGAAGAAGCGCTGAGGATTCTCAAAGAGCGTCAGTTCGATCTGGTCATTACGATGCTTCATGTCGGTAAGATCACGTCGTTCGATTTAGCCAGACAAATCAAGGAAAATTATCCCGATCTGCCGATTCTCCTTCTCCTGAACATGGAATCAGACATCCCGTCAGTCGATCAGTACCGCGACCGGATGACGATTTTCGACGGTGTCTTTCTTTGGAAAGGCGACACGAAACTTTTCCTCGCGATGGTGAAATCCATCGAAGACAAACGAAATCTGGAATACGACACAAAACACGGTTTGGTACGCGTGATCCTTCTCGTCGAGGATTCCGTCCAGTATTACTCGATGTTCCTGCCGCTGTTTTACGAAGAGATCATGAAGCAGACGCAAATCCTCATCCGCGAAGAGTTGAACGACATCAACAAACGACTGCGGATGCGCGCCCGCCCGAAGGTCATTCTCGCTAAAACCTACGAGGAAGCCGCCGAAATTTACGAACATTATAAAGAATATATCATCGCGGTCATTTCGGATATCAGTTATCTGCACAATGGAAAATTGGACAACGAAGCCGGGATCAAACTGATTTCGGAAGTGAAAAAGAATATCTACGATGTTCCGACCATCCTGCTCTCGTCGGAGTTCAAAAACAGCGACAAAGCCGCCGCTATCCAGTCGACTTTCCTCTATAAATATTCCAATCAACTGCTGAACAATCTCCGCAAGTTCATCGTCGATAATCTGGGATTCGGCGACTTTGTTTTCCGGGATGTCAATGGCAATGAAATCGACCGCGCGCGTTCGCTCATTGAGTTTGAGGAAAAACTCAAAACGATTCCGGATGAGACTATCGTTTATCATAGTAAACGAAACCATTTTTCCGCATGGCTGATGGCGCGCGGCGAAACGTTCATCGCCCGGAGTATGCGCCTGTTAACTGTTGGGGATTTCGACTCGATTTCCGAAGTCCGGCAACATTTGGTCTCGACGCTTAACCAAATCCGCAAGAGCCGGAATAAAGGCAAGATCATCAATTTCCATCCGAAAAGCCTGTATGAATCGAACGAGATTTCACGATTAACAGAAGGTTCGTTGGGCGGAAAAGGACGCGGTCTGGCATTTCTGAATGCACTTCTCATCACAATGGAATTCGAAAAACATTTCACCGGCGTCAATATCACACTGCCCGCCACAGCCATTATCGGGACGAACGAATTCGATCAGTTTATCCGCGAGAATCGGATTTTTGACCGACTAAAAGAGAATCAGAATGATCGTGAAATCGGGGAAATATTCCTGAAAGGCAGGCTTAGCAATGAGTTGACGGAAAAACTGTCGTCCTTTTTGGAGATCATCCGCTACCCGCTCGCCGT
>PEYN01000205.1 GCA_002774355.1 Candidatus Marinimicrobia bacterium CG08_land_8_20_14_0_20_45_22
TGAATTTCCGGAAGAATTTGCGAATGATCACGATGGTTATATTGATTTAATTACTGGCGAGATGTTACCGGGAATCGTTCGGGAAGGATTAGCGGATTTTTGCGACGTGTTTTGCGAAGAGGGCGTTTTTTCGGTGGAAGAATCTGCGCGAATCCTGTCCGCCGCGAAATTTCTCGGCCTGGGAATTCGCGTTCATGCCGAGGAGTTCAAACCTTTTGGCGGTGCAAAATTAGCCGCAAGGTTTGGCGCATTTTCCGCCGATCATCTGATGGCAATCGACGATGAAGGAATTCAGGCATTGAAAGAGGCTGACGTCGTTCCGGTTTTGCTTCCCGCGACGACCTTTTTTCTTGGTTCGGATACTTATGCGCCGGGCAGGAAAATGTGGGACGTCGGTCTGCCGGTTGCCATTGCGACCGATTTCAATCCGGGCAGTAGTATGACACAGTCGATGCCGTTTGTCATTGCCGTCGCATGTTTGAAATTGAAACTCAGTCCGTTGGAGGCAATTCAGGCGGCGACGATTCACGCGGCGCGGTCGTTAAAAATGGAAAAGACGGTTGGGAGTTTAGAAGAGGGAAAACAAGCGGATTTCGTTATCTGGAATATCGAGCGGTATCAAGGAATTCCTTACTTTCTCGGTTTTCCTACCGTTGCGAGTGTCTATAAAAAAGGAAAATTAGTCTGGAAATTGACCGATTCGGCGCGTGATATTCCTTAGTAAAACATCCCGTCCCGGCGTCCCGAGTGTTGAGGATAGATGTTTGGGGACGCCAGGTACAAGAATGTTATAAATCTATTTTAAAGACTTGAAAAATTCAACACCTTTTAATATTGCCCGCTGATTTAGTTCGACCAGATTCTTATGTTTCAGGATATAGCCGAGCGATTCCAGCACGATTTCGATGTTCATGATTTGGATGCATTCCAGCAACGCGCCGACGATAATCATGTTTGCCGCTTTCGTGGTTCCAAGTTCGTCCGCGAATTTCGTCGCAGGAATCGGAATAATTTTGACGTCGGTTCTGACGGGCTTTCTGTCAATCAGCGAAGAATCGTAGATAATCAGTCCGCCGGAGACAACATCCATTTCGAATGCGTCTAATGACGGGCGATTCATAGCGATTAAAACAGTTGGATTCGTAACGAGTGGCGAGCCGATTTTCCGGTTGGAAATCTTGACACTGCAATTTGCCGTACCGCCGCGCATTTCAGGTCCGTATGATGGCAACCAGCTGACTTCATAGCCGTGACGCATGCCCATTTCGGCGAGAACCGTTCCCAAACTCAAAACGCCTTGTCCGCCAAATCCCGCGATCTTGATTTCTTCGGAGATATTTTTACTTCGGTAATCGGCAATTTTCGTGGAATCAACCGGCGCGCTTTCGATTTCTAAGATTTTTGGCAAATCGGACAACTCAACCTCAGTTCGGGCGATTTCCTTTTTAACAAATGTCTCAGAAATATCCTTTTTAACGCCAAGTGGGAATTGTTTTTCTAAAACTTCTTTGACCCATAATTTTGATTGGGCGGGTGTCATTTTGAAGTTCGATGGACACGGCGAAAGAACTTCGATGAAGCAAAAGGCGTTTTTCTCTATTTGCAGTTTCAGCGCTTTTCGGACAGCGGTGCGGGCTTGCATGATGGATTTGGTGTCGGCAAGCATCACGCGCTCGACATAAACCGGCGCATCCAGCGTGGCGATGATTTCAGACATACGAATCGGATAGCCTTCATTTTGAACTGTTCTGCCGCGCGGCGTAGTCATCGTTTTTTGACCGATGAGAGTTGTCGGCGCCATTTGTCCGCCGGTCATTCCGTAGGTGGCGTTGTTGACAAAGAAAACCGTGAACCCTTCGCCCCGATTGGCGGCATGCAGAATTTCCAACCCGCCAATAGCCGCGAGGTCGCCGTCGCCCTGATAACTGATGACGACACTTTCAGGATGTGCGCGTTTAGCCGCCGTAGCAATTGCTGGCGCTCTGCCGTGAGCGGACTGAATATTTCCCGTATGAAAATAGTAATAAGCGAACACACTGCACCCGACGGGACTGATAAAAATTGTCCGATCTCGTACGCCAAATTCTTCCAATGCTTCGGCAATCAATTTGTGCAGATTTCCGTGCCCGCAACCCGGACAATAAGTCGTTGTTAGTTTGTCGGCGCCGGGTTTGCGTTCGTAAACATCGAAAAATGTTTCCGATTTTCTTAAAATATCTTTCATGACATCCTCATCAGTTTCATCAGTTCTTCATTGATTTCCTTCACCGTCGGGACATTTCCACCATACCGCGAATAGAGATAGACAGGTTTTTTACCGTTGACGGCGAGACGGACGTCATCCACCATCTGCCCGTTACTCAATTCGATAGTGAGAAAGAATTTAGCCGTGTCAGCCAGTTTGGCGATGATTTTCTTCGGAAATGGGAAAAGAGTCTTCGGTCGCAACATGCCTACTTTAATGCCAGTTCCCCGAAGAAAATCGACGGTGGATTGAGTGATTCGCGAAACGATTCCATAGGCAACGATTACGATTTCGGCGTCGTTGAGTTGGTATTCTTCCACACGGACTTCCTGCTCTTCGACGATCGCATATTTTTGCTGAAGTTTGATATTGTGTCTTTCCAGATCGTTGGGTTCGAGTTCGATGGATGTAATCAGATTATCCATCGTTTCGGCATTGCCTTTAATCGCCCACGGTTTTTCGGGAAATTTTTCGACAGGTTTCGGAAATTCCACCGGCTCCATCATCTGACCGATGAATCCGTCTGTCAAAACCACGACAGGATTCCGATATTTATCTGCCAGATCAAAGGCGAGCATTCCCAAATCGCACATTTCCTGCACGGAGTTCGGCGCCAGCACGATGTTTTTGTAATTGCCATGTCCGCCGCCTTTGACAATCTGATTATAATCGCTTTGTTCGGGAGCGATATTTCCTAATCCCGGGCCACCGCGCATGACGTCGATGATCACGCAGGGAAGTTCAGATCCGGCGCAATAAGAAATGCCTTCTTGTTTCAGACTAATGCCCGGACTCGACGATGCCGTCATGGTGCGGTCGCCTGCCGATGCCGCGCCGTAAACCATGTTGATCGCGGCGATCTCGCTTTCTGCCTGAACGAATGTTCCGCCTGCCAGTGGGAGATATTTGGCGGCGGCGTGTGCGATTTCGCTCGCGGGCGTGATTGGGTAGCCGTAATAGGACTTACAACCTGCCAGAATCGCACCTTTGACGACTGCTTCGTTGCCTTTTAAAAATTGTTTAGCCATAAAATCCTCGCTCTCTACTTTTCTGAAAGTTGAACTTTTTCTTTTTCGATTGGTTGACCGCATTCGGTGCAGAGCAGAACATCTGGCGCTGAATCCCGTGAAAAAACCTTCCGCTCGACTCCGCATGTTGGGCAAAATCGCTTTTCGGTCATCAAATCCCAGCGTTTGAAAACCATAATAGCGCCCGGTTCTGGACAAACGTAAAAACAAATTCCGCAACCCGTGCAACCTTCACCGACGTATGATGACGTATGGTAGCCGTGAGTATTGAATTTTTCGGAAAGCGTCAAAACCTTCACAGGGCAAGCCTCAATACAAAGTTCACAGCCTTTGCATTCTTCGGTATTGATTACCACATGTCCTCTGCTTTTTACTTCACTCATAAGATTTCTCCATCTTTATTGTGTTTATCGTTTTTTGAATTGATCGAAAACTGCCTTAAAACCGGGAATTGACCGGCGAATGATTTCTTCAGAAACGCAGAATGCAGTCCGGAAATATCCTCTTCGATGAAAACCCGTTCCTGGCGTCGTGAGTATCAATTTTTCCTGAAGCGACTGTACGAATTGAATATCGTCGTCTATCGGACATTTAGGGAAAAGATAAAATGTTCCTTCAGGTTTGATTATTTCATATCCAATTTCCGTCAGAGCGGAATAGAACAAATCACGGCGGCGCTGATAAATCGTTACATTGACCTGTGCGTTCAAAACATGTGGAATCACTCTTTGCATCAGCGCAGGCGCGTTGACATAGCCTAAAATGCGGTTACAGAATGTCGCGGCATTGATGATGTTCTTGTTATCATCAGCGTATGGACTGACTGCGAGGTAGCCGATTCGCTCGCCAGCCAGCGACAAGTCTTTAGAAAACGAAGTCGCCAGAATCGCATTTCGGTAGAATAGAAACGGTGATATGCAGGACAATCCGTCGTAAATGATTTTTTTATATGGAGCGTCGGTGATGAGATAAATTGGTTTCCCAAATTTCTTACTCGCTGAATCCAATAGCGCGCTTAAATTTTTCAACACAGTTTCATCGTAAACGCGACCGGTAGGATTATTGGGGCTATTGATCAGCAATGCGCGGGTTTTGGATGTTATTTTTGACTGGATTTCCCCAAGGTCTGGCAACAAATCCGCCGTCGATTCGGCAATGACTCTGACTCCCTGCTGATTGTCGATATAAAAGTCGTATTCGGCGAAAAATGGCGCAATGACAATGACTTCCTCGCCGGGTTCAAGAATGGATTTGAATAAAACATTTAAGGCGCCTGCGGCACCGACGGTTATGATTACATGTTCGGCGGTAAAATTGATGTCAGTTTCCTGTTTCAGCATGTTTGCGATTGCCTGTCTGGTTTCGATATAACCGGCATTTGGCATATAACCGTGAACGAGCGGTCCCGTTTTTTGGGCTTCTTCAATAAGAGCGGCAGTGAATTCTGGCGGCGATTCGAGGTCGGGATTTCCAAGCGAAAAGTCATAAACATTATCCGCGCCATATTGTTTTTTGAGAGACAAACCGATCTCGAACATTTTTCGAATCCAGGAGGCGTTAGTCAAAGCGGCAGAAATTTTTGAAGAAACTGGCATGGTGTACTCGCTGGATTATGGCATTGATTGAGCAATCGGACTGTTATCATCCCAATCGCCGGTTTTGATAAATTCGTCGATGGATTTTGCGGCGTTTCGTCCTTCGCCCATCGCCAGGATCACCGTCGCACCGCCTGAAACGATGTCGCCGCCTGCAAAAACGCCACGTTTGGATGTGCGCCCAGAGGTGCCGCTGACGAGAATATTTCCCCGTTTGTTGCATTTCAGATCGGGTGTTGTCTGAGAAATCAGCGGATTCGAGCCGTTGCCGATAGCCACGACGACCAAATCGGCTTCGATGTCGAATTCTGATCCGGGAATCGGAATGGGACGGCGTCTTCCGGAAGAATCCGGTTCGCCAAGTTCCATCCGAACATTGCGCACGCTTTTAACCCAGCCGTTTTCGTCGGAAATAAATTCAACTGGATTGGTTAACATACGGAAAACGATCCCTTCCTCTTTGGCGTGATGAATTTCTTCGATGCGCGCGGGCATTTCCACTTCCGAGCGGCGATAGACGATGGTAGCCGTTTCGGCGCCGATCCGCATAGCCGTTCGGACGGCATCCATTGCCGTATTTCCGCCGCCGATAACGACCGCGTTTTTCCCGATGTGAATCGGCGTGTCGGCATCTGGAAACTGATAGGCTTTCATCAGATTAATCCGTGTTAAAAATTCGTTAGCGGAATAGACGCCCATCAGATTTTCGCCAGGAATGTTCAAAAACCATGGCAAACCAGCGCCAACGCTCAGATAAACGGCATCAAAACCTTCCTCGTCCATCAATTCATCGATCGTCAGCATTTTTCCAACGATGAAATTATTGACGAATTTGACGCCGATCTTCTTCAGATTATTGATTTCATAACTGAGAATTTCCTTCGGCAAACGAAATTCCGGAATGCCGTAAACGAGGACGCCGCCCAATTCATGGAGCGCTTCTAAAATCGTCACATCGTATCCCCATTGAACCAAATCGCTGGCGCAGGCGAGCCCTGATGGACCCGAGCCGACAATGGCGATCTTTTTTCCGTTCGGCGGTAAAATAGCCGGCGGCGTAAAAATACCAGATTTCCGTTCGTAATCGGCGACGAATCGTTCCAATCTTCCAATGGAAATCGGCTGAAATTTTCCGTGAAGAACGCAGGTTTTTTCACATTGTTGTTCTTGTGGACAAACGCGTCCGCAAACCGATGGCAAAAGATTATCTTCTTTGATTTTTTTCGCCGCGCCAAGGAAATCTCTCTGCGTGATCATACGAATGAAATCGGGGATTTTAATTTGAACGGGACAACCTTCGATACATGTCGGACGCGGACAATCCAGACAGCGGTTTGCTTCAAGAACGGCGGTTTCTTCGTCAAATCCAAGATTAACTTCATTGAAATTGCGTTTTCGGATTTCGGGTGCCTGTTCGGGCATTTTTTGTCGAGGAATCGCTAGGCGTTCTTTTTGGGTGAGAATCGGTGAATTTTCCATCGTTGAAATTGCTACTATCTTTCGGGTTGATTGACAAATGAATCCAGTTTACAGGGATGGTGTTCTTGCACGAACCGATCTAAGGATATTTTTTCCTGAGCATTAAACTGCTTTTGGCGTTTGGCGACCTGATCAAAATCCACCTGATGCGCATCGAATTCCGGACCATCGACGCAAACAAATTTCGTTTGTCCACCAACAGTTACCCGACAACCGCCGCACATGCCGGTTCCGTCGATCATAATGCTGTTAAGCGAAACTTCGGTGCGAATTTGGTAGGGACGTGTCATTTCGGCGATGGCTTTCATCATCGGCAAAGGACCGACCGCCAACACGAAATCCGGTTTTCCATCACTTTTCAAAATATCGGATAACGCTTCGGTGACAAACCCTTTCTTGCCATAAGTTCCGTCATCGGTTGTGATGATGACTTCGTCGCAGATGGCACGCATTTCTGATTCGGCGATAACAAGTTCTTTGGTTCGTGCGCCGATGATCGTGATGACACGGTTTCCTGCTTCTTTGAGCGCCTTGGCAATGGGCAGGACTTCCGCCGTCCCGACGCCTCCGCTGATACAGACGGCGACGCCATATTTTTCGATACGAGTCGGTTTGCCAAGCGGTCCAACAACATCGCGGACGAATTCACCCGCTTTGAGAAGATTCATCGTTTTTGTCGTTTTGCCAATTCCCTGAACCATGAGCGTGATGAAACCGGTTTCGGGTGAGCCGTCAACAATCGTTAGGGGAATTCTCTCGCCGTTTTCTCGAACACGAACGATGATAAATTGTCCCGGCTTGCGCTTGCGGGCAATGAGTGGTGCCTCGATGACGAATCGCTTGATGTCGGGCGCGATGAATTCTGCGGAGATAATTCTATTCATGGTTTTTCATCAGTTATGGAATTGAATCCAGAGGTAATATTTCTATCGCAAATCGCTGTATGCACTTTCGAGTTCTTCCAATTCTTTCAGCGTAAATGAAAGCATTTTCAAAACGGTTGATAAGCCAACGATCGGGATGGTCAAAATGAGCGTATCGACGATTTCATCTCGAGTGGCTCCGGTGCGGACGATTTTGGGAATGAGTATTTTGATAGCTTCCGGAGACGGACTGTTGACTTGTATTGCCAGCATAATCAATTGACGCGTCTTTTCGTCAAGATGCGATCCCAGCGAGCCAACCATTTTCTGGTAATTCTTAACGACGTCTTTTCGGTTTTCCATTAAATAGGTCAAACCGTCTTTGTCCAAATCTTCCCATTTAAAATTTTCCGTAACCATGGCTTTTATCCTTGCCTATTTTCGTTATTTAACTTCTTCGAGCCAGCCGCGTTTATCTGGAATGTCTCCGATCTGTATTCCTGTTAATTGTTTGTATATTCGAGTCGTTATCGGACCGGGTTCCTTGCCATCTGCGTAGAAATTGTACAGTTTGCCGAGATAACTTAGGCAACCGACGGGAGTGATGACCGTGGCAGTTCCGCATGCGCCGACTTCCGCAAAATTATCAATTTCACTGACGCTGATCGGTCTTTCTTCCATTTTCAATCCGAAATCTTCGCGCACGACATCAATCAATGAATGACGAGTGATGCTATCCAAAATTGTATCTGATTTTGGCGTTGCCACCGAGCCGTCTTTGAAAACGAAGAAAACGTTCGATGCGCCTGTTTCTTCGAAATATTTGTGTTCTAAGGGATCGAGATAGACGACTTCATTGAAACCTTCATCTCTGGCTATTTTCAACGGAAGAAGTGACGCGGAATAATTGCCGCCGGCTTTTGCCTGACCAATGCCGTGTAAAGCGGCTCTATCGTAGAAAGACTCTACCTTTAAACTGATCGGTTTAAATCCGGCTTTGAAATACGGACCCACCGGCGAAACGAATACGACGAAAAGATATTCCAGAGCCGGATGAACGCCGAGATTTTCGCCAATACCAATCTGAAATGGTCGCAGGTAAAGCGACGCGCCTGTACCATAAGGCGGAATGTAGTCAATGTTGGCTTTCACCGCTGAGATGATGCCTTTCATGAATAATTCTTCTGGAACTTCCGCCATGAGCAGGCGTCGGGCAGATTTGCGGAAGCGTTTGGCGTTTTCGCGCGGACGGAAAAGCAGGATGCGCCCATCTTTCGCTCTTTGAGCCTTCATGCCTTCGAAGATTTGCTGACCGTAATGAAGACAAGTTGCTCCCTCGTCAATCGCAATCTTGTTTTCACTTGTCAGAATTCCTTCATTCCACGAACCATCTTTCCAATGTGCATGAAAACGATATGGGGTGTACCTGTAGCTAAAATCTAGTTTGCTCCACTCAGTTGCTTTGGGATCCATGATTTTCCTTTCTAATTAAATCCGCTTCCTTCATCAGGAAGATCGAAATGTCTGCCTGTCGGGAAAAAACATTCAACAATCAAAAAGTAACATTGACAAATGTCATGCCATTGAAATTTCTTTGTGTTTGCCTGTCTTTATTGTAGCGTTAGAAAGACAATTCGTGTTTTAACAGAAATGATGGTTTTTGCCACTGTCCAATTCCTAAAATTGGAAAAGGCTTCGGAAGTTCTTTATTAGAATTAGGAATTAAAAGTTTGTTTGGCAAATCAACTCTCACATATAATATTGTTGTGGAAACAATGGAAATTTATCTTTAATATCGAATATGAAGGATGTAAAAAAACGATGATTCCTTGTAATTAAAAAAGAAATTGGCAGAGAAATTGATATGTTCATAAGAACATACGATGTTTTGAAAAATTGACTGAAATCAACCCAATAAACTCATCAGGAGGTTTTTATGCACAAGAAACTATTTATTCCAGGCCCAGTGGATGTTCGTCCAGAAATCCTTTCCGCAATGGCAACGCCGATGATCGGGCATCGGAGCAAGAATGCATCCGCTCTTCAGCAAGGTATTTCTGAAAAACTTCAGAAGGTTTTTTACACACAAAATCCGATTTTGCTCTCAACGACTTCTGGTACAGGACTGATGGAGGGATCGATTCGGAGTTGTACGGCAAAACGAGCCGTCGTCTTTTCGGTCGGCGCATTCGGAGACCGTTGGGCGCAGTTGGCAAAATCCAACAACGTTCCGCATGATTGTGTCAAAGCTGAATGGGGACAGCCGACGACTCCGGAGATTGTCGATGAATATCTTTCGACTGGGAAATATGATGTGTTTACCATTACCCACAATGAAACTTCTACCGGTTTGATGAATCCTATCGAAGCTATTGCCGAAGTTCGGAAAAAATACCCGGATATCATCTGGTTGGTCGATGCAGTTTCGTCAATGGCTGGCACCAGAATCGAAGTCGATAAACTCGGAATTGATGTTTGCATTACTTCCACGCAAAAGGCGATCGGCTTACCGCCGGGAATGTCGATTTGCTCGGCATCAATGAAAGCGCTGGAACATGCTAAATTAGTCGAATTTCGCGGGTCGTATCTTGACATCGTGGAACTCTATTCCTACGTTCTGAAAAAACCCTATCAATATCCCAGCACGCCGTCGCTTTCGCACATGTTCGCGCTGGATAAACAACTCGACTATATTTTAGATGTCGAAGGCTTGGAAAATCGGTACGCGCGTCATCTCGAAATGGCGAAAATCACTCGCGCTTGGGCAAACGAACGATTTGAGGTTTTTCCGGCGAAAGGTTTTGAATCCGTTACGCTGACGACGATTCGCAACACACGCGGAATTTCCGTCGCCGATCTGAATAAGAAAATCGGCGAAGTCGGATATGAAATTTCCAACGGTTACGGTGATCTTAAAGAGAAAACATTCCGAATCGCTCACATGGCAGACCGGACGGTTGCCGAATTAAAAGAACTGTTAAATGTCATTGACGAAACATTGACGAAGATGGTATAAAATTACGAGGCGTTATCTCTCGATAATCAGAGGAGTTGATTATGAAGATATTAATCACCGACGGATTGAGCAAAGAAGGACAAAAAATTCTAAAAGACGCCGGAATCGACTTTGATATTCAATTTTATGAACTTCCGGAACTGATCAAAGTGATTCCGGAATATGATGGGGTTTTAGTGAGCTCGGCGACCAACGTTCCGAAGGAAGTCATCGACGCGGGAAGAAATCTGAAGCTGATTGCCCGCGGCGGCGCCGGGATTGACAACATCGATCATAAATACGCTAAATCAATTGGCATTCCCGTCCTGAACACGCCCGCGGCAAACTCGCTTTCCGTCGCCGAACTCGTTTTTGCGCATCTTTTTGCGCTGGCGCGGTTCATTCCTCAAGCGAATATCACAATGCGCGAAGGCAAATGGGAAAAGAAAGCGTACGCCAAAGGAACCGAACTTTCCGGTAAAACGATCGGAATCGTCGGTTTTGGCAAGATCGGGCAACTTGTCGCAAAAATTGCGCTGGCAATCGGAATGAAAATTCTGGCTTACGATGTCGCTGAGATCAAAACTGATCTGAACGTGAAAATCGTCCCGCTTGACGAATTGTTGAAAAATTCGGATTTTATTACGCTTCATACGCCCAAACAGCCGCAACCTTTGATTGGCGAGCATGAAATTGAAATCATGAAGACAGGCGTTTTTATCGTGAATTGCGCCCGCGGCGGCGTGATTGATGAAAAAGCATTACTGAGCGGACTGAACTCCGGGAAAATCGGTGGCGCGGGGCTCGACGTTTATTCGCAGGAACCGCCGGAAAATCTGGAACTGATCCGTCACCCGCGAGTATCGGTAACGCCGCACACGGGAGCGAGTACCGTCGAAGCACAGGACCGCGTCGGCGTCGAAATTGCTCAGAAAATTGTAGCGACATTAAAAAAGTAGAGTCGTTAATTCGCCAAATTCGGGAATAACGACTTCCCGATTGAATTCGTGAACTATCGCGTCGTTCTTTAAAACGGTGCGAGTAAATTTGCTGAAGGAAAAAATGGTCAAAATCAAAGCATTTAGAGGAATTCGACCTCAGAAAGGACTCGCCGAAAAGATTGCGGCTTTGCCTTATGATGTCTTGAATTCGGATGAGGCAAGAGTCAAAGCGGCTGGGAATCCATATTCGTTTCTGCATGTCTCCAAATCTGAAATTGATCTGCCACCCGAAACCGATCCATACGATGAAAAAGTTTATTTAAAAGCGTCAGAATATTTTCGTGAGATGTTACGTAATAAGTGGTTTTTTCAAGACAAATCAGAAAAGTTTTACGCCTATCGCCAGATCATGGAAGGTCGTGAGCAATATGGCTTGATGGTCGATGCGTCGGTCGATGATTATCTGCAAAAACGTATTCGCATTCATGAATTGACGCGCGAAGTCAAGGAGCGCGACCGAATCAATCACGTCAAATATACCAACCTGAATTCCGGTCCGGTTTTTCTAACATATCCGGCGCAGGCGGAAATTGATGCAATGATTTCGCGAATCGTCCAAAACGAGCCGGAATACGATTTTACGGCGGACGACGGAATCCGTCATACGCTCTGGGTAATTGGTGAGGAATCTATCATTGAGGAATTGACCAAACGGTTTGAAAGCATTCCGTTTTCGTATGTTGCGGACGGACATCACCGCGCTAAATCCGCCGTAATGGTCGGCGAACTGCGTCGAAAGGAAAATCCAAATCACACAGGGAAAGAAGAATACAACTGGTTTCTCACCGTCCTGTTTCCGCACAACCAACTGCGGATTTTGGATTACAACCGCGTCGTGAAAGATTTGAACGGACTTGGTAAGGATGAATTTCTACGGCGAGTCGGTGAAAAATTCGATATCCATGAAGCCTGTTGTCTGGAGAATGCCAAACCGGCCGCGAAAAACACTTTTGCAATATATCTCGATCATCAGTGGTGGGTTTTACGCGCTAAAATTGGGACTTTCGAGGAAAGCGATCCCGTAAACAGCCTCGATGTTTCGATTCTCCAGAATAATTTGTTAACGCCGATTCTCGGAATTGGCGATCCGCGAAAGGATGAACGTATCGATTTTATCGGTGGAATTCGCGGATTGTCCGAACTTGAAAAGCGCGTGAATTCCGGCGAAATGATGGTTGCATTCGCGCTTTTTCCGACATCGGTGGAGCAGTTAATGGCAATTGCCGACGCTGGACTGCTCATGCCTCCGAAATCGACTTGGTTCGAACCGAAACTCCGGAGCGGCTTAGTCGTTCACTCGCTGGAATAAATTACATAAGCATCGAAAAATCTGTATCCCTAATAAAAGATTTTCCTTGAATATTACTTGAGAAACTGAGCAAAATTGCTCAGCGTATTGAGTCATTTGTAGTTCGATTGAGATGAACATCCCGAAGTTTCGGGATGGACTGAGAATAAGTTTATAAAAATGCCAGTGTGCAATTAAATCCTGATATTTAACTTTATGCCGTTCTTTGGTATCTCAGATAGTAAAATTTATTATTTGACAATCTCCAATCTCCAATTTTTAGTCGCCAGCAAAACCAATCCTTGTTCCTTTCAGATTCTTTTATAAAATTTCCGCAGTTTGAAATGAGGTGAAAATGTCTGGTCAAATCTCCCGCCGCGACTTCCTGAAAACCGCTTCACTCGCCAGTCTTGGGGCATTTATCGGTTGTTCCGTCAAAAACCGTTTCGATCTGATTATTCGAAGGGAACCTCGCATATTATCGTGAATGAAAAAATCGCAGTTCGGGATGGGAAGCATATCGGCATTTGCGCGGGCGATATTCTCTGAATGAACTGACAATATCGCTCCGAATATTTAAAGGATTTGATGAAAAATCAATTGATACGAATAGTTTGCATCTTTTCATTTTTGTTTTTCATTTATAATATCGCTGTCGGAAAACCGACATTTCGGGAAAAGATCGGCCAAATGGTGATGATTGGTTTTGCCGGAACGACTGTTCCCGATTCGCTGGCTTACGATTTGAATATGCGGAACCTGGGCGGCGTGCTTCTATTCGGAAGTAATTGCCAAAATCCGACACAGATCGCGGACTTGACGGAAAGCATTAAAAGTCTGGCTGAGACGCCGCCACTGATAGCGATCGATCAGGAAGGCGGACGCGTCGCGCGCCTTGGAGCCTACAATGGTTTTTCCAGCACGCCCTCCGCGTTTCAACTGGGAAGCACATATAATCTGGAAGATTCTACTCGTCAGACAGCCGCCAGAATGGCGGGTTGGCTTTCAACTTGCGGAATCAACGTCAATCTCGCACCGGTTGTCGATGTCAATGTCAATCGGCAAAGCCCGGCCATTGGAGCCAAGGATCGCAGTTTTTCTTCCGATCCAATGACGGTTGCCCGTCACGCATCGTGGTTCATCGATGAATTTCATCAACGGGAAATTCTTATGGCGCTGAAACATTTTCCCGGTCACGGAAGCGCTGAAGATGATTCTCATCTGGGATTTACAGACATCAGTCAGACTTGGACTAGTTCGGAACTCACTCCATATGAGGAACTCTTTTCTCAGGGCTTTGATGATATGGTCATGGTGGGTCATTTGTTTAATTCAAATATTGATTCCGTTTATCCGGCGTCGTTATCTCGCAACGCGATTTCCGGACTTTTACGGGATTCGCTGGGATATGGAGGCGTTGTGATCAGTGACGAACTGTTCATGCGGGCGATCACTGATACCTTTTCACTCAAAGAAACAGTAACGCTGGCGGTCAATGCGGGAATGGATATTTTGCTTTTTAATACGAATCTTTACGATGGGAGATCGCTTACCGCCGTCGTTTCAGATATCATTATAGAACAGATTCGCGACGATGTGATCGACAGCGCGCGTATTGAAGAATCTTTCCAGCGGATCATGGCGCTGAAAGAAAGATCGAATGGTGTTGTCAAAAAAATTCTTCCGACGACGCCGGATCGATATGAACTTGACGTCTATCCGAACCCATTCAACGCGCAGTCGTTCGTATCGTTTGCTGTTCCAAGATTCGGGCGAGTGAAATTATCAATTTACAATTTGCTGGGCCAAAAGGTCTCTTCTCTCATGGACGCCAACATGATTCCGGGAAATTATCGACAGCAGATCGATGCAGGTAATTTAGCGTCGGGCGTTTATTTCATCACATTGGAAACTCCTGAAAGGTTATTCAGCCGGTTGATAACGGTCGTTAAATGACACTGAAAATTTCGTATATTGGATTGTGATTGACAAAATGAAAATGAATCAAACTAAATGGAATCTAATCGTGCTGAGAATGTTTCAGATCGTTGCGCTTGTCCTGATTCTTCTGCTCGCCGCCAGTACGTTTTTTCTTCAGCAATCCGAAGTATCACCGGATTATTCTTCTCCAAACCTCATTGTCAGATGGCTGAGTTTAGACCGGTTTTACAGCTCTGGACTGAACGGCTTTTTGTGGTTATTCCTGACGATTTTATTGGTTTTGGCGGTGATTTTCAATGTCATTCGATCGACTGCCCAAAAAGCGCTTCATCTGCTTTTAGCGTTGATTTTCGGCGTTGTCTTTCTAAACAAAAATCTGGAAATACGTTTTTTTCTGTCAATCGTCGAAGGTAAAGAAATATTTTTATCGTCATTCGTTGAACGCTTACCCGAAAATGAAGATGCGGTGATTCGGTTGGAGCGTTTTGAGATTCCCATGCACGCCGGAACGTCATTTCCTAAAAATTACATCAGTCATCTTGTGATCAATCAGATTAACCTCGTCGATTTGTCGGTCAATCATCCGATCACTGTTGGCAAATTCTGACTATATCAAAATTCTTATGATCGCGCATTTTATTTCCGCGTGATGATTGATGATCAACCGTTTGAAGCCGTTTTCGGAGACACATTCATCGTGAACGGAACGCCGATTTCGTTAACCGCGTACGATGATCATACGGAAAAATTTATCATGTCGTTCGGTGACGAAGAG